>NZ_QPJF01000086.1:0-1064 GCF_003337665.1 Halanaerobium sp. ST460_2HS_T2 | reverse complement strand
AGGAGGAAGATAATAATGAAAAATAAAGTACTGGTTGTTGATGATGAAAAGAATATTCGTTTGACTTTAAAGAAAGCTCTTTCGAATGCAGACTATGAAGTTGAAACAGCTGTTAATGGAGAGGATGGACTGGCAAAATTAAAAGAAGAAGAAATCCCGGTTGTACTGCTTGATATGAAAATGCCGGGAATGGATGGCATCCAGTTTT
Source organism: Halanaerobium sp. ST460_2HS_T2 (assembly GCF_003337665.1). Taxonomy (NCBI): domain Bacteria; kingdom Bacillati; phylum Bacillota; class Clostridia; order Halanaerobiales; family Halanaerobiaceae; genus Halanaerobium; species Halanaerobium sp. ST460_2HS_T2. Next base: position 856 of record NZ_QPJF01000086.1, on the reverse strand, counting down.
TAAAAGAAGTAACAAATAAAGAAATTGAGACAAAGGTAATAATGATTACAGGATATGGTAGTGTAGAAACAGCAGTTGAAACTCTAAAGTTAGGGGCTGTTGATTATCTGCGTAAACCATTTAAGCCAGAAGAAATTATTAATATTGTTCAGGATGTATTTGAACGCTATAAGGTTGAAAATAGTGAAAAAGAAGTAGAAAGTTTTGAAGAATATATTATGCTTGCTAAAAATGCAATTAATAAACGAGACTTCTCAAAGGCAAAAGAAATGCTGCAGCAGGCCACTTCTCTTGACTCTGAAAAGCCTGAACCATTTAACCTGCTCGGTATTATTTATGAGATGCAGCATAAGCAGGGAGAAGCAATGAAAATGTACAGAGCTGCTCTGGCACTTGATCCTGGCTATAAACCGGCAAATGAAAACATTGAAAGGGCAGGAGAAAGTATGGGCTCCATTGACTTAGATGATGTTAACTTTGGAGATGACGAGGAGGAAGAATAGATGTTTATTGTTATTGTAGGCTGCGGCCGCACGGGTTCTCTGCTTGCTGGAAAACTTTCTCGTTCTGGTAACGAAGTTGTTGTTATAGAGCAGAATCCAGATTCATTTGCTCTGCTGCCGGTTGACTTTTCCGGTTTTGAAATAGAGGGGGATGCAGCGGAAAGTGATGTTTTGATTGAAGGTAAAATAGAATCTGCTGACCTTTTAATAGTTAGTACTGGCAATGATCAGATTAACTATCTTGTCTCACAGATGGCAAGGGTTAATTTTGATGTACCCAGAATTATGGTCAGGACTATAGACCCATCAGTGGAGAAGATGTATGAAAAAGAAGAACGTTTTGAGATATTTTC
>NZ_QPJF01000085.1:0-1064 GCF_003337665.1 Halanaerobium sp. ST460_2HS_T2 | reverse complement strand
AGGAGGAAGATAATAATGAAAAATAAAGTACTGGTTGTTGATGATGAAAAGAATATTCGTTTGACTTTAAAGAAAGCTCTTTCGAATGCAGACTACGAAGTTGAAACAGCTGTTAATGGAGAAGATGGACTGGCAAAATTAAAAGAAGAAGAAATCCCGGTTGTACTACTTGATATGAAAATGCCGGGAATGGATGGTATCCAGTTTTTAAAAGAAGTAACAAATAAAGAAATTGAGACAAAGGTAATAATGATTACAGGATATGGTAGTGTAGAAACAGCAGTGGAAACTCTAAAATTAGGTGCTGTTGACTATCTGCGTAAACCATTTAAGCCAGAAGAAATTATTAATATTGTTCAGGATGTTTTTGAACGCTATAAGGTTGAAAATAGTGAAAAAGAAGTAGAAAGTTTTGAAGAATATATTATGCTTGCTAAAAACGCAATTAATAAAAGAAATTTCTCAAAGGCAAAAGAAATGCTGCAGCAGGCCACTTCTCTTGACTCTGAAAAGCCTGAACCATTTAATCTGCTTGGTATTATTTATGAGATGCAGCATAAGCAGGGAGAAGCAATGAAGATGTACAGAGCTGCTCTGGCACTTGAGCCGGGCTATAAACCGGCAAATGAAAATATCGAAAGAGCAGGAGAAAGTATGGGCTCTATTGACTTAGATGAGGTTAACTTTGGAGATGACGAGGAGGAAAAATAGATGTTTATTGTTATTGTAGGCTGTGGCCGCACCGGTTCTCTGCTTGCTGGAAAACTTTCTCGTTCTGGTAACGAAGTTGTTGTTATAGAGCAGAATTCAGATTCATTTGCTCTGCTGCCGGTTGACTTTTCAGGTTTTGAGATAGAGGGGGATGCAGCTGAAAGTGATGTTTTGATTGAAGGTAAAATAGAATCTGCTGACCTTTTAATAGTTAGTACTGGCAATGATCAGATTAACTATCTTGTATCACAGATGGCCAGGGTTAATTTTGATGTACCCAGAATTATGGTCAGGACTATAGACCCATCAGTGGAGAAGATGTATGAAAAAGAAGAACGTTTTGAGATATTTTC
>NZ_QPJF01000084.1:0-1248 GCF_003337665.1 Halanaerobium sp. ST460_2HS_T2 | reverse complement strand
TGATAAATTGTATAATTAAATGCACGCGGTGATTTGATAAAAAAATAGACACATACCTGTACCTTTTGTATAATGTTAATAACCACAAAAACATTAGGAGGGTACAGAATATGTGTCAAAACAATTGTAACACAAAAAGAGAAAAAGGTGAACACCTAAATTATGCAGATCGTGTAAAAATAGAGCATTTATACAATCAACAGAACAAAAATTATACTGAAATAGGTAAAGAACTAAACTGTCATAGAACTACAGTAAGTCGTGAAATTAAAAAGGGTGAAATAGAGCTAAAAAATAGTGATTGGACTTATAGAAAAGAGTATAGTGCCAAAAGAGGACAGAAAGTTTATGAGCAAAATAATACTGCAAAAGGACGAGATTTAAAAATAGGTAAAAACAAAGATTTAGCTAAATTTATAAAAAAACAGATACTTAAATTACGCTCACCTGCAGCAGTTGCAAAAGACATTAAAGAATCAGATGATTATGACCTACAATTACACTGGAAAACAATCTATAATTATATAGATAAAGGTGTTTTAGATATAGATCGAGATGATCTCATACATGGCAATTATAAACCTGAGAAAGATAGGCCTAAAGAAAGTGCAAGCACTACGAGACGCAAGGAAGGTCGGACAATTAGAGATAGACCTGAAGAAGCTGATACCAGGGAGGAATTTGGACACTGGGAGATGGATTTAGTAGAGGGGTTAAAAGAAAAAGGAGAGCCTTTCTTACTAGTTCTAACAGAAAGACAGACCAGACAGGAAATTATAGAAAAAATACCGAATAAAAAAGCAGAATCAGTGGTAAAAGGACTGGATCGAATAGAAAGACGATTTGGGGTAGTTAATTTCAGGGAGACTTTCAAAACAATAACCACAGACAATGGATCAGAATTTGCAGATTATGAGGGGATTGAAGAATCATTTACAGGCAGCAGTATACCCAGGACCAGCCAATATTATTGTGATGCATATTGCAGCTGGCAGAGAGGCTCAAATGAGGTGGCTAACCGTTTTATCAGACGATTTTTACCCAAAGGCACAAGTTTTAAAGGTATTAAGAGAACACTCGTAAAAAAGATACAGGAGTTCATAAATACATATCCAAGAAAAATGTTTGACTACGGAAATTCAGATGAAATGTTCAGAGAAAAGTTAAGTTTTAGTATCTAGAAATACTAAAGGTACAGGCTATTTTAAAAAAATCAAAAAAACCGTGCATTGCAACTTGCAATTCACC
>NZ_QPJF01000083.1:0-1396 GCF_003337665.1 Halanaerobium sp. ST460_2HS_T2 | reverse complement strand
TAATTCCAATTATAAGGAGTTTTTCTATTTTAAGCAAGTATTTTCGCTGAAAATAGAACTTGACATTTATTAAATATTTTTATGCAATGCTAGTGTAATATTTTAATTTCATTTGATAATTCTTTTATCTTTTCTAATGCACTTGATGAATTATTGTTAAACTTATTACTTAACCATATTGCAAAAATACCCAAAACAACGGATGTAGTTCCCATTATAATTGAAGTAGTAAACTTTATAATATCAACATCATTATTCATTTTTAATCCTCTTTCCTGGAATATTATTTTTGCTGTTATTTCATATAACGTTACTGGGATTTGCGCTCGTGCCTGGTTCCGCCAGGAACTGGCGTAAAGCTTGCCGTAATATTTCTTGCTGCTTAATATTGCAAGCTTTATGACAGAAGGCATGACGCCAATCCCATGTTATACGAAGTGATTTTCATTTTATTCTAAAAATGCTTTTATCAATTGGGCCGTGCCAATCTAATACAGCATCTTTACCTGCTCCAGCTATTATAAATGGTTCTACTCTGTTAGAATTAATAAAAGATAATAATTCATCTGTAATCACTATAATTTTGTCTTTTTCTGCCCATAAACCTTGAATTCTTACTAACCCTGGTTCAAGTACTTCTATATCTAACAATAATAATTTGTTTTTTATTCCATAATTGATTCCAGATTTTTTTATCTTGTATATAGCCCACAAAGGGATAAAATTTGGATTTAAAGGAGCAAAAATAGAAATTTTACCTGGTCTATTTAAGTATTCAATCTTATCATCAATAAAATATTTAATATGATTATCAACAACTTTTAATAACTTTCTTTCCGTTAAAGTTGTTATCTCGAGATTAACTAAAAATATTTCTTTATCAATTAATCTAAAACTTAATTCATTATGTGGAGCAAGTTTGAATACTTTAAGTCCTTTTTTTCCAGTGAGTGCAATACTACCAAGCAAAAGTTTAGGGTTTTCTCCTGGCTCTACATATATATGATCTCTATTAGTAGGTTTTCTTTTTATTTTTTTCCAACGCAACAATGTTTCATCATCTATTTTTAAATTTCCATAATGGACAGCATCATGACATGAAGGGCATATTGCAATCATGAAATCTTTATCATGAGTTTCATAAGTAGCCCACTCCTTAATATGATGTAAATGTGTTCGGTAATTATTACATCCTGGATTAGCACACTTATTGCCTGCTTCTTTAATTATCTGTCTTTTTATTTTAATAGGAACACTTTTACGTTTAGCCAATTTTTATCACCACCAAAAATCATTTCGTATAACGTTACTGGGATTCGCGGTGTGCCCGATGTCCACAGACCTGGTGCAAAGTTAGCTTTCATATCCACAATTGTTCAAGTGCTAACTTTGTGCC
>NZ_QPJF01000082.1:0-1399 GCF_003337665.1 Halanaerobium sp. ST460_2HS_T2 | reverse complement strand
ATTATCCACAGATTACGCAAAAAAGGTGAAACAAGCTCCTTCTTTTGGTATAATTAGTTTGCAGACAAAAAACACCAAAAGGAGTTGTTTCACCGTGACTAATTATACCAGATTAATCTATGAAATTAAACGAAAAGTAAGTAATTTCTCTAAAAAAATATCAAAAGATTTATCAAAACCTAAAACTAAATTCATATCTCAAATGATTTATGGACTTTTAGATAGTCAATCAGTACTTTTAAGTAATATTGGCAGATCTTTAAAAGAAGATAATCTTTTAAAAAAGACTGTTGAGCGTTTATCCAGAAACCTTGAAAAATTTGATGAACAGGATGACTTAATTGGAAAATATATAAATGAGGTAAAACCTCATATTGATGATAATACTGTTTTTTGCTGTGATAAATCAGATGTAGTTAAACCCTACAGCAAAAAACTAGAAGCTCTTGATCGAGTTAGAGACGGCAGTACAGGTGAAACTGAAAAAGGCTACGATACTTTTGAAATAACTGCTCTAACTGATAAAAAGGCACTACCTGTTGAAATATATTCTCATATTTATTCAAGTCTAGAATCTGGATTTAAAAGCAGAAATATAGAAGCTCTAAAAGGTCTTGATTTTATAGAAGAACACTTTGGTAAAACCGGTATCTATGCCCTTGATAGAGGCTATGACGCCAACATGTATTATGAATATTTTACTGAGGGCAACAAAGATTTTGTAATTAGAGCTAAGGGAAACCGCAATGTTATCTACAAAGGCAAAAGCTTAAATATCAAAAAAGTAGCTGCTCTCTATAAGGGTAAGTATGCTTACCGCTATAGAAATCAGGATAACAAAGAAAGAAAACTAAAATTCAGCTATGCTCCCATTAAACTACCTGCTTTAAAAGATACTGAATTAACTATGGTAATTGTCAGAGGACATGGTATTAATCCAACAATGATTATCACAAATTTAAATCCAAATTCTAAGCGTCTTACTCTGGCAGTTTTAAAAGCGTATATTAAAAGATGGAGAATTGAAGAATATTTTAGGTTTAAAAAACAAAAATTTGACTTTGAAAACTTTAGAGTTAGATCATTGAAGAAAATCAGAAATTTAGATTTAATTTTATCAATAACTATAGGATTTTTAGCTCTTTTTTCCAATCAAAAAAAGACTAAGCTTAGAGTATTTGTTAAAAAAGTTTCAGAAAGAATATTTGACATACCAAACTTTGAATATTATGCTTTGGCAGATGGAATCAAAGAAATACTGGCTAAATCTTACACTGGAATAGCTTCTTTTTGTAAGAGTTATTACAAAAAACGACGATCACAAAAGATATTAAGACTCTCTTTACCATTATGACGGTAAGGATAGTTTTTGCTATTTTAAAAAATGGGGAAACTCATT
>NZ_QPJF01000081.1:0-1409 GCF_003337665.1 Halanaerobium sp. ST460_2HS_T2 | reverse complement strand
GGCTCTTTGACAAATGTTGTGAAATCTAAATAGCACCGTTTGAATCATGTTATCTCTTTAATTTTTTGAATTACTCTTAAATACTCAGTAATGATAAAAATACTCGGCGTTTTAAGTTTTCAACTTTGGGAACACCGTAGCCGATTCTTTTGATCAATTTGATTTTGTTATTTAATCCTTCAGCAAAACCGTTGGTTATTCTTGTTTTAAAATAGTTGATTACATTTTGTTCCCAGCGTTTTACTGTTCCTTTAGCTCTATAGAAAAGATTTAATTTGGCCTGGCTAACATTTTCATACCAGTGATTTAAAGCTTCAATAGATTCTTTAACATCAGGTATCTGTAGCAAATCTCTAAATTCTTCTTTTAACTCCCATGCTTTTTCTAAAGCAGGAGATAATTTAAAGATTTCTATCAGCCGCTGATGGCCGTCATCATCAAGATCTTCACCAGCCATCAGAAGGGTGAGCCTTGATTTATAGAACTTCTTTCTATTGGCAGGAGTCTGTTTATCCTGTTCCTCTTTTCTCAGCTTATCTAAGGCATTATTGATAGCTGTAACCAGATGGAACTTATCAACTACTATCTTAGCATTTGGAAAAACAGTTTTTGCAACAGCTTTATACGGACTCCACATATCCATGGAGAAGTACTTGATCTGCTCCCTCAGTTTCTCAGGCCAGGTATTGAAGTATTCAATTAAATCATCTTTTTTTCTAGAAGTTAATATATCAATTAATTTACCGTTAATCGGATCAGTTAAAGCGACCGCGTATTTATGTTTTTTCTTGATTGCAAATTCATCAATACTGATAGCTTCAACTTCATCTAAGGTTGCAAGCTGAGCTTCTTTAATCAGAGTGTCTAACTTGCTGCGTACCGAGTTTTGAATACTGGTGTAGCTAAGACCATGTTCTGTTGCTACTCTTGAGTAATCACGACTATCAGTCTGCTTTAAAAGATGCATTTTAAAACGCTCTGTTTTCCTTGAATATTTAGTAATACTCTCTATTCTTTTAGGTATTGCTCTTTTACCGCAATGACTGCAGCTATAGCGTTTCTTTTCAAGCCTAATAGCTACTTTTTTATCTCGAATAGGGATATCCTGAATCATTTGAGTTTTTCTATCGTGAACCTTATGTGCTTTTTTACCGCAAACAGGGCATTTAACATGATCTTTTTGATAGTCAACCACAAAAACTAAATATTCCTCTGTTTGAATTAAATCTGTTGCAACCAGGTCTGGTAAATTCATTAAATCTGTGATAAACTTATTATGCATTTGCTTGACTCCTTTATTGAATTTTTGGTGTTGTAACTATTTAATTCAACGGAGCCAGGCAAATGCCTTTTTTATTTAGATATTTTTAGATTTACATTTTTTTCTTCACAACATTAATTATACAACC
>NZ_QPJF01000080.1:0-1477 GCF_003337665.1 Halanaerobium sp. ST460_2HS_T2 | reverse complement strand
TGCATTGTTTCTGAAAAGTCAAGTAAATTTTAAAAATACTTTTGTAGTCCCAGGTATTTTATGCAGCTGTTGATTTTCTCTTTCGATTGAGTCGTTTTCTTCTATCAATTGCTGACTGATGTTTCTTCTTTCGTTCATCTATAATTTCATCGGCTTTGCCGTTATATTTTTGATCTGGTGTTACAAACTCTATACCCTGGTGCAGTCTTTCAGAATTGTATTGCTCAATGAAATTCTCTATATCTTCTCTGGCTTCATAAAAGCTCTGATATTTTTCCTGAGCATATACATTTTCATACTTGATTGTCTTGTGGAAAACTTCAATTTTCCCGTTTGTCTCTGGATGTTTTACAGCTGTTCTGATGTGCTTAATCTCCCATTCTTCAAGGAATTCGGTAAAAGATTTAGACACAAGCTGGGTGCCATTATCACTTACAAGTGCTGGCCTGCTGACAGGATCTGCTTCAAATATACCTGCTTTAAACATGGCTCTACTAAGGACCCGCTGCATATCGTCTGCAGTCATAGTTTGAGAGAGCTCTCCATGTATGATTTTACGAGAGTACCCATCAAGAACACAGATTAAATAAGCATGGGTATTTTTTACAGGGATATAGCTAATATCGGTATGCCACATTTTGTTTGGTTGATCAACTTTAATTTTACCGTCTGCATTTTTCTTTTTATGATATTCCTGTTCAGGAATAAGACCAGCGTCTTTAAGCACCCGATATGTACTGGATGCTGATACATAGACAATGTCATCATCCATCATCTTTTTAGTAAGCTTTCTATGACGCTGATCTGGGTGTTTAAGAGCATAATCTATTATTGCCTGCTTTTCTTCATCTAAAAGGCTGTGAGGGCACGAAGCAGGGGTAGACTTATGATTTTTAAGCCCTTCCATACCGTCAGCTTCATAGCGTTTTCTCCAGCTATAGTAACGCCAGGAATTAAGTTTTAATTTTTCGCAGGTTGTTTTAACGGGCAGAGTGGATTCTTCCACAATATCCATTAGTTTTCTTTTTTCATCTGCTGCAAGCCAGTCATTTTTGATTTCACCATGCAGTCCTATTTGTCGTTTTTTTTTAGAATCTGCAGTTCACAGGTTTGTTCTACCAGAGTCTGTTTTAGTTTATCGACTTCATCTTTAAGTTTCTGTTTTTCAGGATCTTTTTTCTTTTTGTTTCTAAAGACTTTACCTGCAGAACCAATAAGTCTTTTTTTCCACTGATAAAACTGACTCTCATAAATACCATGTTTGCGGCAGGTCTCAGAGATATTATCATTCTGAAGACCTTCAAGAACAATTTCCATTTTTTCTTCAGGTGAGCGTTTAGTATTTTTACTCATAATTATCTCCCTTTCTGGTTATTATTTTGAAGGAAGAAAACGACCATGTCAAATTAGCTGGCATAATTTAAATTACTACAAAAAACTTTTGGAAATCTCTTTGACGGGCTTAAAAACATTATAT
>NZ_QPJF01000079.1:0-1494 GCF_003337665.1 Halanaerobium sp. ST460_2HS_T2 | reverse complement strand
AAGGAGTTTCCCCATTTTTTAAAATAGCAAAAACTTAAAGTTATCAACAGGCAAAATTGTGGATAAATTGTTCTTAGAAACTCTTAAAATAGATTATCCACAGATTACGCAAAAAAGGTGAAACAAGCTCCTGTTTTTGGTATAATTAGTTTACACACAAAAAAACCAAAAAGGAGTTGTTTCACCGTGACTAATTATACCAGATTTATCTATGAAATGAAACGAAAAGTGACTAATTTTTCTAAAAAAATTACTAAAAACCTGTCAAAAACCAAATCTAAATTCCTTACTCAGATGATTTATGGGTTTTTGAAGTCTCAATCAGTTCTTTTAAGTGAGATTTCTCGTGCTCTAAAAGAAGGTATACTGCTTAAAAAAACTATTGAGAGATTATCCAGAAATCTTGAAAATTTTGATAATCAAGAAGAATTAATAGAGGAATATATAAAAAAAATAAAGCCTCATATTAATGACAATACTGTCTTTTGCTGTGACAAATCAGATTTAGTTAAGCCCCACAGCTATGAATTAGAATTACTTGATAGGGTTAGAGATGGAAGTACTGGTGAAACTGAAAAAGGCTATGATACTTTTGAAATTGCTGCTTTAACTGAAAACAAAGAACTACCTATTGAAATATATTCTCGTATCTATTCAAGTCTGGAAAAAGGATTTAAAAGTCAAAATATTGAAGCTTTAAATGGACTGGACTTTGTAGAAAAACATTTTGGTAAAATGGGTATCTATGCCCTTGATAGAGGCTATGATGCTAATAGATACTATAAATATTTTTCTAAAGGAGATAAAGATTTTGTAATTAGAGCTAAAGGAAATCGTAATGTTATCTATAAAGGTAAAAGCATAAATATAGAAAAAGTAGCTGCTCTTTACAAGGGTAAATATGTCTATCATTATAAAAATAAAAAGAATAAAGAAAGACACTTAAAATTCAGCTATGCTCCAATTAAATTACCTGCATTAAAAGATAAAGAACTTACTCTTGTAATTATTAGAGGTCTGGGTAAAAAACCTATGCTTTTAATTAGTAATTTAAGACCTGATGCCAAAAAACTTACACTGGCAATTTTAAAAGCATATATTAGAAGATGGAAAATAGAAGAATATTTCAGATTCAAAAAGCAAAAATTTGATTCAGAAAATTTTAGAGTTAGATCAATAAAAAGAATTAGAAATCTGGACTTAATTTTATCAATAACCATAGGATTTCTAGCTTTATTTTCAGATAAAAAACGAAAGACAAAACTAAGAATTATAGTTAAGAAAGTTTCAGAAAGAATCTATGATATTCCAGACTTTGATTATTATGCGTTAGCTGATGGAATAAGAGAATTATTGACTAAATCATACACTGGAATTGCTTCTTTTTTTGAGAGTTATTACAAAAAACGTCGATCACAAAAGAATTTAAGGCTTTCTTTACCCTTGTGACAGTACGGATAGTTTTTGCTATTTTAAAAAATGGGGAAAGTCTTT
>NZ_QPJF01000078.1:0-1535 GCF_003337665.1 Halanaerobium sp. ST460_2HS_T2 | reverse complement strand
TAAGCGAATTTCATAATACGCTTAATTTAGTTTAATTCAAAAAAATATTGTCTGCGAATCATAAAAATAAGCCTTTTAACTTGAATTTGAAGATTTTAATGATTTACCATAGATTTACTGCTAAAATTTGACGCACTTAATTTGGGTAACTTAAAATCATAGTTTTAAAAAGCTACTTAAGCAGCTAAAACCTGATTTTGCAGCTTGATTTTCTCTGCTGCGATTCTTGCAGCTATCAAACTGATAGAACTTAATAGCAAATGAGTTTTAACTTTTTTGGCTCCCATTACAGTTAAGTTTTCTAAATTTAGATGCTCTTTTAATCTGGAAAAAGTTCTTTCAACACTGGTTCTTTTGTTGTAGATCTTTCTCCAGGTTCTAGAATCCCTATGTGGAGTTGATATGTATCTTGGATTATCCTTTGGTCTTGTTTTAGTTACTCGACCATAATTTTTATCAGAACACCATTTAGTTCCGTGTATACAGTCAACTTTACCACATACATGTGGACATCTGAATTTGTTGACTCCTTTGTAATGACCCCAGTAATACATTTTATGACCTCCACTACAGACTGGTGTTCCTTTAAAATCATAGAAACCAGCTGGTGGCTGCTTAGCGTTACGCTTGTTAATTGGAGTAATAGCCTGAGATTCCTGTTCAAATAGAATATGCTCATAGATATCAGTGTAGTCATAACCTGAATCCATAGTCCAGTATTTGGGTTTAGTTAAATTTCTTTCAGCTAAAAAGCTATTAACTTTTTTAACTAACGGTATTGCTTGAGTCTTATCTGAGTGATTGGCTGGAGTTAAAGTTAAAGCTATTGGTAATTCTGATTTGGTTTCAACTGCAGCATGTATCTTCCAGCCAAACCAGGTTATCTGATTTTTATGAGAGTCGAATTTAGTACCCCAATCAGGGGTAAAAGAATTTTCCTTATCTATCTTTGACCTTGGTTTAGCTCGCTCATATGCTTCTAGTTTTGAAGCATCAATAGCCATTGTTTCAGTGTCCAATAAATTAAGTTCTATGCTTTGATCTAAGAGGTCATTCATTAGTGATTCCAGTCCATCAGTTTCAGATAATTTGCTGTAATAACGGCTAAAAGTTGCTTCACTGGGCACCCGTCCAGTGGTAGAAAAACCGCAGACATATCTGAGATAAGGACTTCTATCAATTTTGCTTACTAAGTCTGCTCTGCTAGGAATTTTTTCGATTTGTTGGACCAGAAAAGCTCTTAAAATAGCTTCTGGATTATATCCAGATGGTCCTTTATTAGACTTAGGTTTTATCTTTTCAACTAAAGGTTTAAGATCAATAGGATCTAAAATACAAATTAATTTGTCTGTTTCCGATATATTTAGTAATTCTTCAAAGGGAAAGAGACACTCTTGTCGAATATTATTAATAGGGCTTCACCTTCTTTCGTGTTTTTTGGGTGCTACTATTAAATTCGACAAGATGGGGTGAAGCCCTTTTTATATCATTAAAATCTTTGTTATATCAAGGCGTATTTTTATGAAATTCGCTTA
>NZ_QPJF01000077.1:0-1536 GCF_003337665.1 Halanaerobium sp. ST460_2HS_T2 | reverse complement strand
TAAGCGAATTTCATAATACGCTTAATTTAGTTTAATTCAAAAAAATATTGTCTGCGAATCATAAAAATAAGCCTTTTAATTTGAATTTGAAGATTTTAATGATTTACCATAGATTTACTGCTAAAATTAGACGCACTTAGCTTGGGTAACTTAAAATCATAGTTTTAAAAAGCTATTTAAGCAGCTAAAACCTGATTTTGCAGCTTGATTTTCTCTGCTGCTATTCTTGCAGCTATCAAACTGATTGAGCTTAACAGTAAATGAGTTTTAACTTTCTTGGCTCCCATTACAGTTAAGTTTTCTAAATTCAGATGTTCTTTTAGTCTGGAAAAAGTTCTTTCGACACTGGTTCTTTTGTTGTAGATCTTTTTCCAGGTTCTAGAATCTCTATGTGGAGTTGATATATATCTTGGATTATCTTTTGGTCTGGTTTTAGTTACTCGACCATAGTTGCTGTCAGAACACCACTTTGTACCGTGAATACAATCAACTTTACCACATACATGTGGACATCTAAATTTATTAACTCCATTATGATGACCCCAGTAATACATTTTATGACCACCACTACAGACTGGTGTACCTTTAAAATCATAAAATCCAGCTGGTGGCTGCTTAGCATTACGCTTGTTAATTGGGATAATAGCCTGAGATTCCTGTTCAAAGAGAATGTGTTCATAGATATCAGTGGTATCATAACCTGAATCCATAGTCCAGTATTTGGGTTCAGTTAAATCTCTTTCAGCTAAGAAGCTATCAACCTTTTCAACTAAGGGGATGGCCTGAGTTTTATCTGCATGATTAGCTGGTGTTAAAGTTAAAGCTATTGGTAGTTCTGATTTAGTTTCAACTGCAGCATGTATCTTCCAGCCATACCAGGTTATCTGATTTTTATGAGAATCAAATTTAGTACCCCAATCAGGGGTAAAAGAATTTTTCTTATCTATCTTTGACCTTGGTTTAGCTCGTTCATATGCTTCCAGTTTTGAAGCATCAATAGCCATTATTTCAGTATCCAATAAGTTAAGTTCTATGCTTTGATCTAAGAGATCATTCATTAGTAATTCCAGTCCATCAGTTTCAGATAATTTGTTGTAATAGCGGCTGAAAGTTGACTCACTGGGCACCCTACCAGTGGTAGAAAAGCCGCAGACATATCTGAGATAAGGACTTCTATCAATTTTGCTCACTAAGTCTGCTCTGCTGGGAATCTTTTCAATCTGTTGGACCAAAAAAGCTCTTAAGATAGCTTCAGGATTATATCCATTTGGTCCTTTATTTGACTTAGGTTTTATCTTTTCAACTAAAGGATCTAAATCAATAGGATCCAAAATACAAATTAATTTGTCTGTTTCCGATAAATTTACCAATTCTTCAAAGGGAAAGAGACACTCTTGTCGAATATTATTAATAGGGCTTCACCTTCTTTCGGGTTTTATGGGTGCTACTATTTAATTCGACAAGAATGGGGTGAAGCCCTTTCTATATCATTAAAATCTTTGTTATATCAAGGCTTATTTTTATGAAATTCGCTTA
>NZ_QPJF01000076.1:0-1548 GCF_003337665.1 Halanaerobium sp. ST460_2HS_T2 | reverse complement strand
CTCAACTTTCGGCGTTAGAAATCATTAATGATTTCTTGATATAACCAGGAAGAAGCTCAAAAAAGTAGTCTAATAGGTCATTTATCTTTTCTTCAGTTAATGTTGAATAATCATGTAGAGTCTTTTTGAAAAGGTCTATGATTAAAAATAATGCTTCAATATGACTTAAATCTTTTAGCTCATCACAGTATTCAAAAAACATACCGCCAAAAGTCTTTTCGTCTTCATTTTTTCTGACATCTAAAGTCAGCATAATGTATCTGGTGAATACTATTGTGGTGTGAGCAAACATTGAATCATAGCTTCTTCCCTGAAATTCTTTGGCTAAACGCAGATATGATTTGTTCATCTTAAAAAACACTTCAATATCCCAGCGTTTGCCGTAGATTCTGATGATTTCCTCAGCATCTAGATCTATGTTAGTGGATAATAAAGCTATCCATTGACTTTTGTCATTATCATTTTTAACAAAGATTATTTTAGCTTTAATTTCTTTATCATTCTTATCTTTACCAAGACCGACAACAGCAGAGGCTACAACTCTATTTTTGTGATCTTTATCGAGCTTTTTGTAGAGATCTTTTAAATTTAGTTTTTTACCTTTGTAGATATAATAAACCCTGTACATTGCTTTTAATCTGCAGATAACCTGCATATTGTGTCCTAAAACTTTTTTAATAACTTTAGGATAGGCAAACCAGCTATCAAAAAGAACATAATCTACAGGAATGGCATATTTAACTGCTCCTTTGAGTAGATCAAACATTGTTTCAGTAGTCTTTTTAAGAGCTTCTTTACGCCTTTTATAGCCATTAGTTCTTTTATCAATATTCTCGTTGACACCATTAATTTGAGTATTGGGGTTAGTAGAACTTAAAAGAGAGAAAGCAACAGGAATAAAACTATTACCGTCAGACCAGCCCATAGTTAACATTCTAAAACCTTTGACATATTTACCTGAAGCATGATCATGAACTCTGCTTAATAATTCAACAGCTTTACTTCTTGATCTTGAGTAAAGAGAATCATCAAAAATCAAGACATTAACTCTATTTTTAGAAGTCAAAGAATAGATTTTACTGTTGATGATTTTAGAGCTTAAAATAAGGAGAAATTTTCTCCAGTTATAGCTGCAGGAATTCAAGAAATCATAGATAACATCCTTGCCAAAAGGTAGATCTTCAGGTTTACTGGTTAAAAGCTGATAAAGATTTTTACCGCTAAAAACAAGCTTAAATATAACCTGAAAGACTAGAAAACAGGAAGCACCTCTTAATTTAGTGATATTAGACATTCTTAGAGCTTTAACAAGTTCAATTTTTTTGAAAAAATTATCAATATTAGAGTCAAGATTCTTTTCTTCAATTAAATTATGTGGTATAATAGTATTCAACAAAAACATCCCTTTCTTATTGGTATTTAAGTGATCTTGTTAATTACTATTATACCATAAATAGGGGTGTTTTTGTATTTTTTATGACTACTTTTTTGAGCTTCTTCCTATGTTTATCAAGGTTTTATTACTAAAACCTAACGCCGAAAGTTGAG
>NZ_QPJF01000075.1:0-1560 GCF_003337665.1 Halanaerobium sp. ST460_2HS_T2 | reverse complement strand
CACTAGCATTGCATAAAAATATTTAAGCATTGTCAAATTTAAGTTATAGATAAAGTATACTATCTACAGAATATTCAGTCACAACCTTATCCATTTTTAAGAAAAAGAGATAATGGAGTACTAATAGATAGTCTTCATCCACATTTTACCATAATATATTTATTCTTTTTACAGAATCACTGGATTTAATTCTGTTGAATATAAAAACTCTGTTTCTCCTGCCATCACCTGCCTTTCGGTTAGCTGATAGATTTTTTCGTAATCTATCACTCTTCGACCTTTAGAAGTGCGTGATGGTGGTCGATTTATCTTTCTGATAAAAGCTTTTAGACTTTCAAACTTACAGGCTCTAAAATACTTTAGTACTTTAAATAAGCTCTTATCTGTATTGGCTTCTCTTTTTAAAAGAGTTAGCAATACAAAGCTGATTAAAGCAGTAAATATCTGTGATTTAACAGCATTTTCACTGTGTCCATAAAAGACTTTAACATGCAGATGCTGCTTGATCCACTTAAAGAAAATCTCTATCTGCCAGCGATCTCTGTAGTATCTGCTGATTAATACAGCAGAATGTTTAAAGTCGTTTGTAATTAATTTAACTGTACTGCCAGGATTCTCTCTGTCAGGTATTTCTAAGATTCTTAAGATGTTATCCATCTGTTTGTCCTGTTTTTTGTCACCTAAGAGAACAGTTGAATCTTTAACTTCCTGACCATCAATAATTACAGTTTCAGATTTTAAAACTTTAATCTTAGCATTACTCTTAAGCCTTGATAAAAAGAGAATACCAGCATTACAGTAATTATCAAAGCTTTGATAGTCAACATAGGCTCTATCAAAGACATGGAGAGTATCTGTATCCTGGACAATTAGATTATCCATCTTGGTTTTATCTGCACCCTTAGCAGTTGTGATTTCAACTTTATCAGGCATAATATCTCCATCATAAATGATGCGGGTATGTATTTTAATTCCTGCTTTGGTTGATCTAAAATCAGCCCAGGGATAATTGCTTAAAGCCATAGAGACAGTTGATGCATCAATGATATTTAGCTGCCCAAGATTGTTTTTGTAGAAATTAGAACCTCTTTTGGCTAAAGCCTGAAGTTTAATCTGATCAAATATTTTTTCAAAGATTACTGGTGGAATATCTCTCAATTTTCTTGAAAGCTGTGAAGCACTGATAGAATCCATACCAATTTCTTTTTTAAGATCAGATTTATTGCTGACATCAATACTTAAACTGTCGAGAGAGCTGACAGATTCAAGCTGACCATAGAGTAAAATCAAGAATAATCTTTTTGTTGTAAGTTTTTTAGTGTATTTATCCAGTTCAAGTTCAGTAACAATTTTTGAAAATAAATTAAAATTTATTGCAACAAGTAGTTGATTAAATGTGGTTTCTGTGATATCTTTGTCCATAGTGATTGCTCCTTATTTATTGGGATTTGGACAAAGACTATCCTAATCCCAATTATAAGGAGTTTTTCTATTTTAAGCAAGTATTCTCGCTGAAAATAGAACTTGACTTTTCTTAAATATTTTTATGCAATGCTAGTG
>NZ_QPJF01000074.1:0-1560 GCF_003337665.1 Halanaerobium sp. ST460_2HS_T2 | reverse complement strand
CACTAGCATTGCATAAAAATATTTAATAAATGTCAAGTTCTATTTTCAGCGAAAATACTTGCTTAAAATAGAAAAACTCCTTATAATTGGAATTAGGATAGTCTTTGTCCAAATCCCAAAAAATAAGGAGCATATACTATGGACAAAGATATCATAGAAACCACATTTAATCAACTACTTTTTTCAATAAATTTTAATTTATTTTCAAAAATTGTTGCTGAACTTGAACTGGACAGATACACTAAAAAACTTACAACTAAAAAGTTATTTCAAATTTTGCTCTATGGTCAGCTTGAATCTGTCAGCTCTCTTGACAGCTTAAGTATCGATGTTAGCAATAAATCTGATCTTAAAAAAGAGATTGATCTTGATTCAATTAGCGCCTCTCAACTTTCGAGAAGGTTAAGAGATATTCCGCCAGTTATCTTTGAAAAAATATTTAATCAGATTAAACTGGAGGCTCTAACCAAAAGAGGAGCCAATTTCTACAGAAATAATCTCGGCCAGCTAAACATCATTGATGCTTCAACTGTCTCTATGGCTTTAAGTAATTATCCCTGGGCTGATTTCAGATCAACTAAAGCAGGAATTAAAATACATACCCGCATCATTTATGATGGAGATATTATGCCTGATAAAGTTGAGATAACCCCTGCTAAAGGTGCAGATAAAACTAAAATGGATAATCTGATTTTTCATGATACAGATACTCTCCATGTCTTTGACAGAGCTTATGTTGACTATCAAAGCTTTGATAACTACTGTGACGCTGGTATTCTCTTCCTATCAAGGCTTAAGAGTAATGCTAAAATTAAAGTTCTAAAAACTAAAACTGTAATTATTGATGGTCAGGAAGTTGAAGATTCTACTGTTCTTTTAGGTGACCCAAAACAGGATAATCAGATGAATAACATCTTAAGAATCCTAGAAATACCTGACAGAGAAAACCCTGGCAGTACAGTTAGATTAATCACAAACGACTTTAAACATTCTGCAATATTAATCAGCAGATACTACAGAGATCGCTGGCAGATAGAGATCTTCTTTAAGTGGATCAAACAGCATCTGCATGTTAAAGTCTTTTATGGACACAGTGAAAATGCTGTTAAATCACAGATATTTACCGCTTTAATCAGCTTTGTATTACTTACTCTTTTAAAAAGAGAAGCCAATACAGATAAGAGCTTATTTAAAGTACTTAAATACTTTAGGGCCTGTATGTTTGAAAGTCTAAAGGCTTTTATTAGAAAGATAAATCGACCACCATCACGCACTTCTAAAGGTCGGAGAGTGATAGATTACGAAAAAATCTATCAGCTAACCGAAAGGCAGGTGATGGCAGGAGATACAGAACTTTTATATTCAACAGAATTCAATCCAGTAATTCTGTAAAAAGAACAAATATATTATGGTAAAATGTGGATAAAGGCTATCTCTTAATACTCTGTTATCTCTTTTTCTTAAAAAAGGATAAGGGTGTGACTGAATATTCTGTAGATAGTATAGTTTCTCAATAACTTAAATTTGACAATGCTTAAATATTTTTATGCAATGCTAGTG
>NZ_QPJF01000073.1:0-1594 GCF_003337665.1 Halanaerobium sp. ST460_2HS_T2 | reverse complement strand
CCTAAATGACAGGGCTCATGACATAAATTTTTGGTGATTTCCTCCTTAAGATATGGTATAATATAGTTAGAGATACTAAAAATACCACAAAGCCAAAAGGAGGAAATCATAATGTCTTTTAATTCTAAAAAGCAATTGTCTTTCGGTGATCTTTATGAACAGGCCAAAGATTGGGCTCAAAATGATAAACCTCAATTCCTTGAAATGCTCGATCAATATCTTGATTTATCTGAATTTATTCCATTCAGTTTCTACACTGCTTACTACAAATATTTTGGTAGAAAAAGAGAATATGATCTAGAATCGATGCTTTCTGCATTTATTCTGCAAAAAATACTGGGAATTCCAACTCTTGTGCTCTTAGTTAATATTTTTGCTTTAAGCAGTGACTTAAGAGATTTCTGTGGTTTTAAATCTGTTCCTGATATCTCTCAGTTTTCTCGTTTTAAAACAAAATTTGAAGATCATTTAGAAGAACTTTTTTATCAGCTTGTTGAGATTACTGAACCACTTTGCAGAAAAATTGATCCTCTAAAATCTGATCTTTTTATCTATGACACAACTGGTTTTGAACCCTATGTGACTGAAAACAATCCTAAATACATAAACAATATCATTCGCAGACTTAAAAACATCTACAGAAACGATAAAAATGTTAATATATATGCTTTCGCTTATCAGTCTATGCCTTCTTCTGCTCAGGTTAATCAAGAGATAAAACAGCTCTACATTAACGGCCATTTCTGCTATGTCTACAAAGCAGGTATTGTCACTAATGGACTGGGGATTATCCGTCATATATCTTTTTTCGATGATCAATTTAAAGATAATCACCCTGAAATACCTGTTGATAAAAAGTCTGACTCACCTGATGAAGACAAATCTATTGGTGACTCAACTTCTTTAAAACCAGTTTTAGAAGATTATTTTAATCTCCACAGTAATCATCACTATTCCACTTTTATCGCTGATTCGGCTTTTGATACTTATCAAACTTATCCTTTTTTACTAAAAGATTTTAACTTTGATAAAGCAGTTATTCCACTTAATTCTAGAAATACTAAATCAGATCTACCACAGCCAGAATACAATGAAAATGGCTGGCCTTTATGTCCTAAAGATTCATCTTTACCAATGAAACCTAATGGCTGGTGTTGCGGTAAAAACCGCAGCCCTAGATTTAAGTTTGTCTGCCCTAAAACCAATCATAAGGGTGGTAAAAGAAACTGCTACTGTGAAAGCCCCTGTACTGACTCCAGTTACGGTAGAGTTGTCTATACATATCCTGACCAGGATTTAAGAACTTATCCTGGCATCATCAGAGATACAAATGACTGGATAGACCTCTACAAAAAACGGGGAGTTGTTGAACAGACAATTAACTATTTTAAAGATGCCATGGTTACTGGCAATCTAAAAACTCAGAACCTAAAGAGTATTAAAGCAGATGTTTTTCTAGCTGGAATCACTCAGCTTTTAACATTGATCTTAGCTGATAAAATGGGTAAACCAGAAAATATTAAATCTTTAAGATCACTAATTGCTTAGAATTTAAATCTTTTAATATCTTTTTTAAAACCTGTATTCATAGGTT
>NZ_QPJF01000072.1:0-1723 GCF_003337665.1 Halanaerobium sp. ST460_2HS_T2 | reverse complement strand
GATAACGTCAAATAAAATATGATAGTTACCATAAAATGTAAGTAAATAGTAATAGAGTATCACTAATTTTAATTATAATAAAAATCTTAAGAATGTCAAAAGCTTGAAGATGTAAATGATGTAAAAAAATGGAACTAAATAAATATAAAACTCTAAAAGAATTGAGCAAGATTTTTTGAAAAGTTATTCAGTAAAGATATTTAGTTACTTATCAGTTTTGTTGATCCACCTGATAAGTTGAGCCCAGGAGTTAATGGGCTGGCCTCTTGAATCTTCAACAACAAGAGGAGCCTTGTTATCAAAAGAGCTATGAGGTTTTATATAGTTAAAATATAGCTGATATAAAGTTAAATGAGCAAGAGCACCATCAAAGGAACTAAAGCTTTTATGACGTTTGTAATGAGCTTTATAGGTGCCAAAGAAACGCTCAATGATGTTTTTATAGGGTCTGTAAACCTCATCTGAATTATCGTCATCAGTAAAAAGTCCTTTAACTTGTCTGTGATCTACATCGGTCTTTAAAAAGGCCTTTGCAGCATGCACAGCAGTTCTATAGATTGGTGCCATATCAGAAACCAGGACAAAATCCCGACCCTGGTATTGGTCAATAATTCTTTTGAGAATGGTGATTGCACCTTTGGCATCTCGATGTTTTGAGAGATGCTGAGCAATGATACAGCCGTTTTTACCATCAATGGCAGTAAAAAGATAATGCCAGCTGCCTTTGATTTTGATATATGTTTCATCAACAGCAACAATGCCAGATAAAGGTAGATCAAGGTCCTTAATTTTAGGACCAAGTCTGTGAGCTAAAGAGACGGTCCAGTTCTGGATAGTCTGAGCTGAAGGTGAAACATTATATGCAAGTTTCAGGGCTCTTTTAGTCTGCCTTAGAGAAAGACCAAGACCCACATAAAAATCCATAGCTTTGGAGATTATGAAGTTCCCATACTGGGAATGATCCAGGTTAACAGGTTCTTTATCAGGTCTTGAAACTTCAAGGTTTTCGACATCAAAATCATAGGCTCTATAGCGATATCTTTTGTGTTCATTTTTCCATTTAGAGCAGTCATCATTGCGGCATTTATACTTGGTAAAATGCTTACGCTCTTTCTCTTTAGATAAAGCATAGCCGCAAAAAGGGCAGCGATAGGTAGGCCTGTTACTGGATCTTAGTTCAGGTTTTTCAGGAGCCCATTGATGATCACAAACTTTGCACTGAAGCTTCTGGTAACCATCTGGGTCATGTCCGAAGCTGTAGAGATATTTTTTAGGAGCGCCACATTCGGAGCATTTTTCGACTTCTACAGTCAGAGGTTTACGGCGGTTAACAGGCTTTATGGGCTGACCATTTTCTTTAGCTTCAGCCAAAATTTCCTGATAATTAAGCTGTTCAATAACAGGAAGTGGGTCATCAAAGCTGTTAAACTTAGTATAGCTGTCATCAAGTTTTTCTTTGGGTTCAAAGTCAACGTGAAAGAGCTTGGAGAAAAAGAGATAGACCAAAAGAACAAAATTCATAAGAGGTTTAAGCAGGAAATTAGGTAAATTTCGAGAAATCATAACTTAGGATCCCTTCCTTTCTGGGTGTAGTAGGTTGTGACTTCTCAATTACTATTTACGAGCTCAGGGGGAGGGATTCCTGCATTTAGTGCAGATTCCTAAACTGATAATTATGATAACTATTAATATTTTTAAAAAAACTATTAGATTTGACGTAACG
>NZ_QPJF01000071.1:0-1729 GCF_003337665.1 Halanaerobium sp. ST460_2HS_T2 | reverse complement strand
CGTTACGTCAAATCTAATAGTTTTTTTAAAAATATTAATAGTTATCATAGTTGTCAGGTTAGGAATCTGTATAAAATGCAGGAATCCCCTCCCCTGAGCTCGTAAATAGTAATTGAGAGAACCACAACTTACTAACCCAGAAAGGAAGGGATCCTAAGTTATGATTTCTCGAAATTTTCCTAATTTCCTGCTTAAACCTCTTATGAATTTTGTTCTTTTGGTTTATCTCTTTTTCTCAAAACTTTTTCATGTTGATTTTGAACCCAAAGAAAAACTTGATGATAGTTATACTAAATTTAACAGTTTTGATGATCCACTGCCTGATATTGAGTATAATAATCCTGATTATCAGGAAATTCTAGCTGAAGCTAAAGAAAATGGTGAACCAATTAAAAAAGTTAATCGCCGCAAACCACTAACTGTAGACGTTGATGGATGCTCTAAATGTGGAGCTCCCAAAAAATATCTCTACAGCTTTGGCCATGATAAAGACGGTTACCAGAAGTTTCAGTGTAAAGTCTGCGATCATCAGTGGGCTCCTGAAAAACCTGAACAAAGACCTAAAAACAGACCAACTTATCGCTGTCCCTACTGCGGTTACGCCCTTGATAAACATGTAGAACGAAAAAACTTTGTTAAGTATAGATGCCGAAATGATAATTGCTCTAAATGGAAAAATGATCATAAAAGATATAAATATCGTGCCTATGATTTTGACATTGATAATCTTGAAGTTTCAAGGCCTGATAAAGAACCTGTTAACCTTGATCATTCCCAGTATGGGCAATTCATAATCTCCAAATCTATTGACTTTTATGTCGGTCTTGGCCTTTCTTTAAGGCAGTCTAAAAGAGCTCTTAAACTGGCCTATGATGTTTCACCATCAGCTCAGACTATCCAGAACTGGACTGTTTCATTAGCCCACAGACTTGGTCCTAAAATTAAGGACCTTGATCTACCTTTATCTGGTATTGTTGCTGTTGATGAAACATATATTAAAATCAAAGGCAGCTGGCATTATCTCTTTACTGCCATTGATGGTAAGAATGGCTGTATCATCGCTCAGCATCTCTCAAAACATCGAGATACCAAAGGTGCAATCACCATCCTCAAAAGAATTATTGACCAATATCAGGGTCAGGATTTTGTCCTTGTTTCTGATATGGCACCAATATATAGAGCTGCTGTACATGCTGCTAAGGTCTTTTTAAAGACCGAGATAGATCACAGACAGGTTAAAGGGCTTTTTACTGATGATGATAATTCAGATGAGGTTTACAGGCCCTATAAAAACATCATTGAGCGTTTTTTTGGCACCTATAAAGCTCATTACAAGCGTCATAAAAGCTTTAGTTCCTTTGATGGTGCTCTTGCTCATATAACTTTATATCAGCTATATTTTAACTACATAAAACCTCATAGCTCTTTTGATAACAAGGCTCCTCTTGTTGTTGAAGATTCAAGAGGTCAACCCATTAACTCTTGGGCTCAACTTATCAGGTGGATCAACAAAACTGATAAGTAACTAAATATTTTTACTGAGTAACTTTTCAAAAAATCTTGCTTAACTCTTTTAGAGTTTTATATTTATCTAATTCCATTTTTTAGCATTATTTACATCTTCAAACTTTTGACATTCTTAAGATTTTTATTATAATTAAAATTAGTGATGTTCTATTACTATTTACTTACATTTTATGGTAACTATCATATTTTATTTGACGTTATC
>NZ_QPJF01000070.1:0-1737 GCF_003337665.1 Halanaerobium sp. ST460_2HS_T2 | reverse complement strand
AACTTGAATTCGGCAAGTAAAAAGTTAAAGTAGTTCTTTTTAGATTTTTGCCGTTAAAAAATCATTTCAATCTTTAAAAATAAAATATTTTATTGCAAATTTAAGTTTCCAAATTAAATAGTCGTTAAAACTACAGATTTTAGACGCACTTAGCTAAACTATGTTTTTAATAGCTTAAAATTAATTTAAATTGTATCGGTAGTTTTAGTTTAATATCACCTGCTTTCTAAAATTAATCAAAGCAGTTCTAAGATGTTCAATTGTTTTTTCAAGCAGCTCATTTGGAGCATAGCGGATGTGTTTGTACCAGCCGCTGCCACAAATATTACCTGCTATTCTATAAAAGATTCTTCTTAATGTTGTTATCTCATGATGATGCATGTTTTCAGGTAAGAAGGTTCTCTTAAACCAGTTATTTAAGTTAAATGCAATCATTTTAATCAGTAAATATAGCTCATTACATTTATGGTTAATCTGAGTATTTTGATCAAAGGCAAAGCCTTCTTTTAGCTCATCGATCTTGTTTTCAATATTGCAGCGTTGATTGTAGTCATTAAATACTTCTTCAGCAGTTAGATAGTCTACATTGGTGACGATAGCCTGATACTCATAGGTAAACTCTTCAAACAGCATCTGTCCCTTTTTGTTGCATTTAGGCAGAGACTTTTTGATCAAAACAAAGCGTCGTTCTCTATCCCAGCTTTTTAGTGGGATTCTAATTTCAGTAACACTAAAAGTGTTATCGATTTTGACCCAGGGATATTGATCAGGGTTTTCATTAGCATAATCAATAATCTTTTTGACACCATTTTGCATTTTAGCTTTGATTATGTATTCAATACCGTTATCTTCACAGTATCTGAAGTTTTTCTGATCAAAGAAACCTCTGTCAGCTCTGATTCTTTTTAGATACCAGGTTTCAGGCAGAGTTTCAATACAGGATTCTAAAAACTTAAGAAATTCATGGTTGCTGTGATGTGTTCCTTCTTCTAAAGTTAGATTAAGTAGTTCATCAGTTTTAGAGATAATTGCTACTTTTTCTTTAAAAGATGGTCTGCCTTTATATCTGGGATTATATCCATTTGCAGAACCTTCCTGATTGCCAAAAACAGTGCACACTGTATCATCAAAATCGAGAATCACTTCTCTGGGAGCCTGGTTTTTAGCCATCAGAGAAAGAAGATCTTTATTAAGTTTTCTTAGTTCATTTCTACTTTCTTCTGGCAGAGCTTTTAGAAGATCTCGGCATACTTTTTCACTTGGAACATTAAAATCTTTAATTTTAAGATAGCCAGCATCCTGTCTTAAGTTTTCAAAGTGAGAAAAACGAGAATAACCCAGTGTAGATCCATCAACCATAAAATCAATAATATCAGCGGGTTGAAAAGTAGCATTTGGAGCTTTTCGATAGCTAATATTATCTGAAATCAAAGATTTAAAGTCTATAATTGATTTAGCAGCTTCAAGATAAGTAAAAGATGGAACATTGGAAACTGTATTATTGTCAAATTTTGCAGGAATATTAAATTCGTTAAAACTATTTATTTTATTGTTGTTTTGTGGTAAACTCATATCAGAATCTCCTTTTTGGTTTTGGTATGGTTTTTTTGCCTAAAAACATTTTACCATAAAACCAAGAGGAGATTCTATTTTTTTATTCAAAAAAATTTGAACTAGATTTACTGTTTAAAGACTATCATAACGGGATTCGGTATTTTTACTTGCCGAATTCAAGTT
>NZ_QPJF01000069.1:0-1844 GCF_003337665.1 Halanaerobium sp. ST460_2HS_T2 | reverse complement strand
AATCTATTTTAAGAGTTTCTAAGAACAATTTATCCACAATTTTGCCTGTTGATAACTTTAAGTTTTTGCTATTTTAAAAAATGGGGAAACTCCTTATAACTGATAAATTTTATCTGTCACTGAGATTGATTAAACTAAAGTAAATTAATCAAGTTAAAGGGCTAAAGAAGTATACTTGTATACAGACAAAACTTGGTCAAATCAATTGATTTTAGATTAAATATATATTAAGATTAATTTGTGATAGTTTAATAATATAAAAAAATTTTGAGGAGTGAGAAGTTTGAGCAATTACACGGAAAAAGTTTTAACAATGGTTAAGGAAAGAAATCCTGGTGAAGTGGAATTTCATCAGGCAGTTGAAGAAGTATTAGAATCTTTAAACCCTGTTTTTGAAAAACACCCTGAATATGAAGAAAATGGTGTTTTAGAAAGAATTGTTGAACCGGAAAGACAGATTATTTTTCGGGTTCCCTGGGTTGATGATCAGGGCAATACCCAGGTAAATCGTGGATTTAGAATCGAATTTAATTCTGCACTTGGTCCCTATAAAGGTGGTCTAAGATTTCATCCTTCAGTGTATACAGGTATAGTGAAATTTCTTGGCTTCGAACAAATTTTTAAAAACGCTTTGACTGGCCGCCCTATTGGGGGAGGTAAAGGTGGAAGTGATTTTAATCCTAAGGGTAAATCAGATCAGGAAGTTATGCGTTTCTGCCAGAGCTTTATGACAGAACTTGCCCGACATATTGGTGATAAAACTGATGTTCCGGCTGGTGATATTGGTGTCGGCGGTAGAGAAATTGGTTATCTCTTCGGCCAGTATAAAAGAATTAAAAATAGATATGAGGCTGGTGTTTTAACCGGTAAAGGACTTGATTGGGGTGGAAGTCTGGTCCGAACTGAAGCTACAGGTTATGGTCTGGTCTACATATTAGAAGAAATGCTTAAAGATAATAAAATTTCATTAAATGATAAAAAGGTAGTTATTTCAGGTTCCGGTAATGTTGCAATATATGCCAACGAAAAAGTAACTCAGCTCGGAGCTAAAGTTGTAGCCATGAGTGACTCATCCGGTTATTTATATGATGAAAATGGTATTGATCTTGATCTAGTTAAAGAGATCAAGGAAGTCAATCGCGGCAGAATCAAAGAATACCTGGAAGAATATCCAGAAGCTGAATACTATGATAACTGCAGTGATATCTGGTCAGTTGACTGTGATATTGCTCTTCCCTGTGCCACCCAAAATGAAATGGATCAAGTAGGAGCACAAAAATTAATCGATAATGGTGTAATTGCCATTGGCGAAGGGGCCAATATGCCTTTAACTCCAGAAGCAATTAAATTGGTAAAAGAAAATAATATTTTCTATATTCCCGGTAAAGCTGCCAATGCTGGTGGTGTTGCAACTTCAGCTATCGAAATGACTCAAAATGCAATGTTTGATGAATGGACATTTGATAAAGTTGACCAGGAACTGCAAAAAATTATGGTTAATATCTATAAAGATGCCAGTGAAGTAGCTAAGGAATATGGTTTGGAAGGAGACCTGGTTGCTGGAGCAAATATTGCTGGTTTTCTAAAAGTTGCTAATGCGATGTTAGATCAGGGAATTGTTTAATTTAGTTTTTAAAATCTTAAACTAATAAAGAAATATTAAATATTAAATCCCGCCCGGTAAACTTAAAACCGGAGCGGGATTTTAATATTATTAATGTTATATTATTAAGCTGATAATTATTTATCTAAGCGAATTTCATAATACGCTTAATTTAGTTTAATTCAAAAAAATATTGTCTGCGAATCATAAAAATAAGCCTTTTAATTTGAATTTGAAGATT
>NZ_QPJF01000068.1:0-2521 GCF_003337665.1 Halanaerobium sp. ST460_2HS_T2 | reverse complement strand
AACTGTATATGATAATTTAAAAGTGACCCAGGATAATAATTTAAAATTGACCCGTTTAAATAGATAATATAAACTGTCCATAATAAAAACATAAATTATGGGCAGGTGAAAAAGGTGATAAAATTGAATGAAAAAGCCGAAATTCTAATTAAACATTTTGTCGAGGGTCAATCAATTAGAAAAATAGCTAGAGAGTCAGAATTTTCAAGAAATACTATCCGAAAATATATCCGAGATCATGAAGAAAAACTTCAGAATCTGGATAAAGCAAAATCCAGAGATGAAATATTAACCTTAATTGAATCTCTGGTAGAAACTCCTGAGTATGACAGCTCCAATCGTAATAAATATAAAATGAATGAAGCTATAAAAAAAGATATTGATTACTGCATTAAAGAAAACAAAAAACGGCGAGCAACAGGTATGCGTAAGCTGCAGCGTAAAAAAATTGATATTCATGAGTATTTGCTAGGTAAAGGTCATGATATCAGCTACTCAACAGTCTGTAACTACATTAGAAACACCTACGAAAATGCAGCTAAAGAAGCATATATAAAACAGCTCTATCATGAAGGAGAATCACTTCAGTTTGACTATGGTGAAGCCAATTTAGAAATTGCAGGTAAAAATAAAACTCTTAATATGGCTCTATTCACAACTGGTTTTGGTTTTCATCACTATGGTAAATTCTATGCCAATAAAAAGATGACTTCATTTTTAGATGCCCATGTTAAAGCATTTGGGAACTTCAATGGAGTATATCATGAAGTAGTCTATGATAATTTAAAGCAGGCTGTAAAAAGATTTGTTGGACCTTCTGAAAAAGAAGCTACTGAGGATCTAGTTAAGCTTTCTCTCTACTATGGCTTTAAATACCGCTTTTGTAACGCATATCGCGGTAATGAAAAAGGTAAAGTAGAAAAAGGTGTTGATTTTGTCAGGCGACGAATCTTCTCTCAGAAAACAAGCTTTGCATCCATAGAAGAAGCTAATGAATATCTTGCTGCAGGATTAAAGAGATTGAATGCAATGAAAAAAGCTGAATTAGATAACAAATCACCATATGAACTATGGCAGCAGGAAATACCATATCTACTGCCTTTAAAGCCTCCATATGAGGCCTGCAGAGAAAGAGAATGTAGAGTCAATAAATACAGCTTTGTAACCTTTGAGCAGAATAAATATTCTGTACCTGATCATCTTGTTGGAAGATTTGTTAACAGCAGAATTTACTCAGATTATATAAAAATATACTACAACGATGAGCTGGTAGCAAAGCATCAAAGACTATATGAAGTTCATAAATGCAGTATTGAAATTGAACATTATCTTTTAACTCTAAAAAGAAAGCCTGGTGCATTGAAAAACTCCCTAGCTTTTCATCAAATGGCACCAGACCTTAAAGAGATATATGAATTATACTACGATAATTATACCAGAAAAACTAAAGAATTCATAGAACTTTTAGAACTAGTAAGTGAGAAAGGGCTGGCTGAAATAAAAAAAGCTATAGCTATTCTTTCTAAAAATAAAAAGTCCATGGTGACAACTGCTAATATCAAAGTATTAGTTCAAAAGGAGAATACTCCTGATGTTTCGATTTCCAGTGAAATAAATGAGAATTCTCTGGAACTGTTAAAAAAGTGGGATACTATGTTTAGTCTCCAAAATCATCAGGAGGTGATCCAGTAATGAATAAAGAAATCATCTTAGAAACTAAAAATTACATCAAGGAACTAAAGATTGCTGGTATTAGAAACGATTTAAATCAGAAACTGGCTGAAGCCTATCGTGAAAATATACCTTACGAAGAATTATTAAGAGATCTTTTTAGGGATGCATATGATATGCGTAAAGAAAATGGCCGCAAAAATAGAATTAAAAATGCTAAATTTCCATACAAAAAGTATCTGGATACGCTAATTATAGATTATCTACCTGAAAGCGCTAAAGCTAAGTTTAAAGAATTAAAATCGCTTAAATTTATTGAAGAAAACAGAAATATAATATTTTCAGGAAATCCAGGAACTGGTAAAACCCACCTGTCTATAGGCCTTGGTATCAAGGCCTGTAATGAGGGCTACAAAGTCTTTTTTGCAACAGTACCACAGTTTATCAATCAATTAAAAGAAACTCAGAGTGAAAGAAGATTAACTAATTTTGAATCTAAATTTCAGAAATATGATTTAATAATTTTAGATGAATTAGGTTACATCTCTTTTGATCAGAAAGGAAGTGAGCTTTTATTCTCCTTTCTTTCCCTAAGAGCAGAGCGTAAATCTACTATCATAACTTCCAATCTCTCATTTGAGAGGTGGAATGAGGTATTTAATGATCCAGCATTAACAGCAGCTATGGTAGATAGGTTGACTCACAAATCATATGTAATCAATATGAATGGTAATTCTTACCGAATGAAAGAAACTGAAGAGTGGCTGGGTCAATAAAATTAATATTATTTTTTGCTTACCCGGGTCAATTTTCAATTAATAAAAGGGTCAAATTTCACTTGACAAAAACA
>NZ_QPJF01000067.1:0-2792 GCF_003337665.1 Halanaerobium sp. ST460_2HS_T2 | reverse complement strand
AGCTTGCAATATAAAAAGTAGCATGAAATATTACGGCAAGCTTTACGCCAGTTCCTAACGGAATCAGGCACGAGCGCAAATCCCAGGAACGTTATGTGAAATCTAGCAGAAAAATACATTTGGGGAGTTGGTTTAAGTGCATAATATTCCAAAAAACATTATGAATGAAATAAAAAAAGCTATGAAAAGGCCAGAAGGTACTGTTGAATTTAAATATGAGTGTGAAGATATTTTTAATCCTTCTGTGGCTAAAATAATCATATTTGAAATAATAAGTGGTAATCAATTATTTATACTGGAGAGAAATAGGGAAATGAATATTGTATTTTATCATTCATCTCCTGGTGCAGGTACTAGAGCAACTTTGATTAAACTAGATAGGGTTCCAAAAGTATCTAAAATGTCATATGTATTTACTTGGAATCATGAAGAAATAAATTTGTATATTCATCCTCTTATCGAGAACTATGATTTGATAGTGAGTAAAGAAACAACTCCAGATGTAAAATTCAGAGTTAGTAAAGATGGAAGTGTCATTCGTTTAGGTAACAAGGGCATTGATATTATGCAGACAAAAATAAGGTCGGGGGGTAAAAAAATTTTGGATCCTACTGCAATTGAATCTTGGAATGATACTTTAAAAGCTATAGAAATATTAAAAAGTGCACAATCTGATAAAGGATATATGTATGATGTTGTTGTCTCTAATTTTATTATCTCATCATTAGTTACTGGGTTTGAAACATATGGTAAGACAAGATTTATTGAATTAGAAAAAGAAGGAATTGAACCAAATATAGAAGAACTGGAAAATAGAGTTTTTTCATCTTATGAAAAGGAAATTGATTTGCCAGAAAAGTATAAAGACAAGTCTACCAGAGAAAATATTTCTTACATTGAAATTATTGCACAAGAAAAAATTAATTTTCAAAATTTCAATGAATGTAAAAGAGCTTTTAATAAAGCATATGGTTTAGTTTTTGGTGAAATTATTCATAATACTAATAAAATAAATGAACTAAAAAAAATTATAAATTATAGGCATAGAATTATACATGTTTCTCCATTAATAACAATGCTTAATGAAAACAAAGTTCCAGAAGAGGAGCCTGTTTTTTCTAATGATAGTTTATCAACTGAAGCTGTAGAAGTTTTTAAATATATTGTAGATCAAATACATACTGCTAGTTTGAAATTGAGGAATTAATTAGAAATCATAATTATTGTATTTGAAAATGCTAGACTTCACATAACAGCAAGGTTTACGGTTCCACTATCGTTCCACTCAAATTCCAGTGCCTAACATAAGAGCTATGTAAGGCACTGGAACTTCGTAAACCTGCGGGACGTTATACAACATAGCTGGCAAAAAGACTTATTAACTATATTAAAAACTAAAATAAAATATTAAATCTGGTGATAGAAGTGAAAAAAATATTAATAGTAATTCTATTTTTATATACATGGAGACATGTTCAAATTTATTGGAATAGTTTAAGCAATTTACATATATATTTATACTTTTCTCTTGTTATATTTAGCCTATTATCTGATAAATATTTTTATCAAGGCCAAAAATCTGAAAATAATAAAAGACATGAAATAACAAGTCATTTTCTTTTCTTGACCTGGTTTTCTACATTGATAATTCCTGTATTAGAATATGTTTATATAAAAAGATATAATTTGTTTTTAACAATCTTAGGAACTATATTTATTATTTTGGGGACTGCAATAAGAGGTATAGCTATTAAGAAATTAGGAAAGTTTTTCTCAAGAGATGTAGAAAATTGGAAGAATCAAAAAATAGTTAAAACAGGAATTTATAAATATATTCGACATCCAGCATATACAGGTAATATACTTCAAATAATAGGTTTTCCATTAATTTTAAATTCTTATTATAGTTTGTTATTATCTTTTATAACAATTTTAGTTTTTTTATGGAGAATAAAAGTTGAAGAAGAATTTCTTATAGAAAAACTACCAGAGTATAAAAAATATATGGAAGAAACAAAAAGATTAATACCTAAACTATGGTAGTTAAATAATAATTGTTAAGATCGAGTCAGCTACGAGCGTATAACATAGGGTTGACGTCATGCCTTCTGTCATAAAGCTTGCAGGTTGACCAATCACGGATAAGAAAAAGCAAGCTTTACGCCAGTTCCTAAAGGAATCAGGCACGAGCGCAAATCCCAGGAACGTTAGGTGAAATAGCATCGCGGCTTTGTTTTGGTTGCAATAATAATGGAGGTAATAATTTGAACGCAAATAATTTATTTCAGATTAGAGTTACAGGTGTACTTATAGAAGATAGCGAAATATTATTAGTTATGCAAAAATTATCATCTCGAGATTGGTCATTACCTGGAGGTAGATTAGAAAGAGGAGAGTTGCATGATGAAGGGGTAATCAGGGAAATTTATGAGAAACAGGATTGGAGACAGAGGTTAAGAAGCTATTATATGTCTGTGATAAGCCTGATGCTGATCCACCATTAATACATATAATATTTTTATTGGAAAGAAAAGCGGGAGAATTAAGTCTGCCCAGTAATGAATATGATGATAATCCTATTTATGATGTTCAAATGGTTCCAATTGATGAAATTACAAAATATGGTTTTACAGAAAAGTTTAAGACCTTGATAAAAAATGATTTTTCTGATTCAGGAAGGTATGCAGGGTTAAAACACACTAGCATTGCATAAAAATATTTAAGCATTGTCAAATTTAAGTTATAGATAAAGTATACTATCTACAGAATATTCAGTCACAACCTTATCCATT
>NZ_QPJF01000066.1:0-3475 GCF_003337665.1 Halanaerobium sp. ST460_2HS_T2 | reverse complement strand
TTTATGTTTTTATTATGGACAGTTTATATTATCTATTTAAACGGGTCAATTTTAAATTATTATCCTGGGTCACTTTTAAATTATCATATACAGTTGCATTAGCTACTCCAGAAGATCATATTAATTTTTTGACGATTGTAAGACCAAGGGGTCTTTATACTCTTTTTTCCATCTTTTTGTTTTCGATCTAATCGAGAAGGATATAAAGTGGCATGATAGACAGTTAATACTTAAAAATGTCTAAAAAAGCAGTGAGTTTAATAGAAATAGTTATCCACATTTAGAGGTATGAATAATTCAGGATTACTCCAAAGAAATGCAATTTGACATATGAATAATTACACTATATATTGTAATTGTGAAATGGAGGAGGAAATAATGGAAGAAAATTGTTATACACCTAAACCTCAGCTAACGGATCGTCCTTTGTTGGATATAGATTATGCGGAGGGATTGAGCGAAACGTTTAAAATCCTTTCAAACGGCACGAGGCTTCGGATATTACACGCAGTGAATCGAACACCAAACATATCCGTTACTGAGTTGGCTGAACAACTCGAAATGAAACCTCAAGCCATCTCTAACCAACTTCAACGATTAGATGATAAGGGCATTGTTCGTTCGTCTCGTGAGGGAAATTTTATTCGGTATCGAGTTGTTGATCTTTGTGTAACCAGCCTTTTACACGAAGGATGGTGCCTAACAGAAGATTTACCAAAATAGGAGGAGATTCAAAGTGGAAAAATGTGCACGCTCTAACTGTAATTGTCTTATTGGTGAGAACAAAGTAGAGGTTGATGGAAAAGTTTATTGTAATCAAGAATGTGCAGATCATTGTACTGATGAAGTTTGCGAGTGCAAAGATTGTAGCTGTGCAACTGCATAATTGAATAATAATGAAGGTTATCCTGTGCAACTATAGGATAACCTTTTTTGTACATAGGCTATCCAACGATAGGGTGCATTATTTAATGCAAACTCTACAAAAGGAATTTTCCAAACTATTTTCCTATCACCTATTGTATATGCTTTATGGGATGTTCTAAGAGCATTTGTGGTCACAAAAAATATTTAACAATTTTAATTTTGATATCAAATCTATACTTGAAAAACACGGAGTAGTAAAGGATGAACAATATGTCAGACTTATTATTACTACCAGATCTTAAAACAATAGAACCACCACAAGAAAATGAATCCGACATGATGTTTAAAGTGGAAGCAACTTTTCCACCAGTACGTTGCCCTCAATGTGGCTTTGACAGGCTATATAAACATACATCAAGAAAGCAACTAATCATGGATCTGCCTATTCGTTTAAAGCGAGTAGGATTACAATTAAACCGCAGACGTTATAAATGTCGTGAATGTGGCACAACTTTTTGGGAACGCCTTATATCCATTGACGAAAAGCGTAGTATGACTAAAAGGCTTATAAGGTCTATTGAAGAACAATCTCTGTCTAAGACCTTCGTAGACGTAGCTGAAAGTGTTGGTGTAGACGAGAAAACTGTTAGGAACATCTTTAAAGACTATGTGGCATTAAAAGAACGTGAATATCAGTTTGAAACTCCTAAATGGCTTGGTATTGACGAAATACACATTATCAAGAAACCTCGTCTTGTATTGACCAATGTAGAACGTAGAACTATATATGACATAAAACCCAATCGTAACAAAGATACGGTCATTCAACGCCTTTCTGAAATTAAAGACAATACATATATCGAATATGTCACAATGGATATGTGGAAGCCCTACAAAGACGCAGTTAATACAGTTATACCTCACGCTAAAGTAGTTGTAGATAAGTTTCATGTAGTCCGAATGGCTAATCAAGCCTTGGATAGTGTTAGGAAGTCTCTTAAAGCCAATATGACAGCCAAAGAAAGTCGTACCCTTATGCGTGAGAGGTATATCCTTCTTAAACGAAAGCATGACTTGAATGAACGAGATTCATTCCTTTTGGATACTTGGTTAAGTAATTTACCTGAACTAAAAGAAGCCTACGAACTTAAAGAAGAGTTCTACTTGATATGGGATACAGATGACCTTGAGCAAGCCAAAGATCGTTACAGGTATTGGAGACAATGCTGTTTATCCAGCAACTCTAAAAACGCCTATAAAGACCTATTAAGAGCCGTAGACAACTGGCAGGATGAAATCTTCAATTACTTTGATAAAAGGCTCACTAACGCTTATACAGAGTCTATAAATAGCATCATTAGGCAAGTAGAACGAATGGGTAGAGGGTACTCATTTGAAGCCTTACGAGCTAAAATAATTTTTAATGAAAAGCTCCATAAAAAGAGGAAGCCACGATTTAATTCAAGTGCATTCAGCAAAGCTATGTTATACGATAGTTTCAATTCGTATCAAATAACAGACCGAGACAAAACAGGCAACTATGGTGTAGATTTTTCCACACTTATTAAGAAATTGGAAAAGAGTAACTTATAGGCCCTTTTCCACCATAAAATCCGAATACCCTAAACTTATTAAAAAAGGTTATATAAAAAGAGAAAGATGCAATGAAGATAAAAGAATATATTATGTTGATTTAACTGAAGAAGGTAGAATTTTTATAGAAAAAGTTTTTAAAGAACACGAAAAATATTTATCAAAACTTTTTCAAGAAATAGATAACAATGATAAAAAAGATTTAATTGAAAAATTAAATTTATTTGAAAATGTTGCTAAACAA
Source organism: Halanaerobium sp. ST460_2HS_T2 (assembly GCF_003337665.1). Lineage (NCBI taxonomy): Bacteria > Bacillati > Bacillota > Clostridia > Halanaerobiales > Halanaerobiaceae > Halanaerobium > Halanaerobium sp. ST460_2HS_T2. The sequence continues at coordinate 771 of NZ_QPJF01000066.1, read as the reverse complement.
TACAAGGAGTGATAATTGTGGTAAAAGATTTTTATACAGCTATTGAAAAGAGAAGAAGTAGATATTCTATAACAAATGAATCAACGATTTCAGATGAAAAAATAAAAAATATTATAGAATACGCTTTGAAACATACCCCTTTTGCATTTAATGCTCATAATGGAAGAGCAATTTTGTTATTAGGTGAAAATCATGACAAGTTATGGGATATCACAAAAGAAGAATTAAGAAAGATAGTTCCAGAGGAAAACTTCCAAGACACTAGCGATAAAATAGATTCGTTTAAAAATGGATATGGGACTATATTATTTTTTGAAGATACAAAAGTAGTAAAATCACTTCAAAAAGACTTCCCTTTGTACAAAGATAATTTCCCTGTTTGGTCATTACAATCATCTGGAATGCTCCAATATAATGTTTGGACATCCTTATCAATAGAAGGACTTGGGGCATCTCTTCAACACTATAGTGAAGTTATAGAAAATAGAGTAAAAAAAGAATGGGAAATTCCTTCTAATTGGAAAATGATTGCACAGATGCCTTTTGGAAAACCAGCCAACGAACCACCTGAAAAAGAATTTGCTGATATTGATAAATTTTTTAAATTATATGATTAAATAGCTCTATAAAATGATAGTTTTTAATTTAAAAACCAAATAATATGTATTGAATTTCAGAACAAAATGGCCTGACGGCCACCCTACTATAGAAGTTAATTAATATTTCTTTAGTAGGGTTTTATCTTTCAAATGTATATTTAAACTTCATTTC
>NZ_QPJF01000065.1:0-3658 GCF_003337665.1 Halanaerobium sp. ST460_2HS_T2 | reverse complement strand
GCACAAAGTTAGCACTTGAACAATTACGGGTATGATAGCCAACTTTGCACCAGGTCTGTAGACACCGGGCACACCGCGAATCCCAGGAACGTTATATGCAATAACAGCCTGTATTGCAAGTAAAGAGTATCTTCAGCAGAAAGGATAACAACTTATGAAACCCAAATTAGAATCCGCTTACATAGCTGTAGAAAATACTGATAAAGCAATAAATTTTTATGAATGGTTTTTAGAAAGATCAGCAGCTAAGAAGGGTGAGAGTTTATATCTCTTTGATGTAGATGGATTTCGCCTTTTCTTGTTTGATCATAATAAAGAAAATGAAAAAGTAAAGTATGGAGATAACTGTTTATTAAGTTTTGAAGTTGATGATGCTGAGAAAACAAAAGAAAAGATAGAAGAGCGTAATTTAAAGATCGTTTTTCCGCTAACTAAAATCCAGGATAATTTAGTTTTTGAGTTTGAAGATACTGAAGGAAACCATATAGAAGTCTTTTCTAAGGTATCAGCATCAAAATGAAGCAGTAATTAAAGAAAGATTATTCGTAACTAACGGCTGTTACAGCATATAACATGGGATTGAAGGTTCCGCTGCGCTCCACGCAAATTCATTCGGCAAGCCAAGTCTGGCTAAGCCTCATGAACTTCTTAAATCCCAGTACCGTTATATGAAACCGTAGCTAAAGCGTTAATAACTAAAAACTGATAGCATAAAGAAAACAGTGCTGTTGAACTTTCAGCACTGTTAATTAAATCTAATTTCAAGTTTTTTACCAAGTGCATGAGCAACCTTATCAAGAAATTCAACACTCGGATTATAATCATCATTTTCTAGTCTGGAGATAGCAGACTGTTTAGTTCCAATTCTATCTGCTAATTCTTTCTGAGTTAAATTGTTTTCAATTCTATACCTTATTATTTGTTTTTTAATTTCATACATAACATTCAGTTTTTCATATTCTTCTTTAACTTCTTCAGATTCAAAAAGTTCATTTTTTAGATCTTTATGATCTATAAATTCCATTTTGTTTCACCTCACTTGATAGAGTTTAGTCTGTTAAGAGCAATATCTATTTCTCTCTGTGGAGTTTTATTAGATTTTTTCTTAAAAATATGCAAAAGAACAAAGATACCATCCTGATAATTTAAAAAGAAGACCCTAAATATATTAGAACTATGCTTTATTCTTAATTCCCATAAATCATCATATCCTTTTAGCTTTTTAAGATGTGGCATACCAAGAAATAAACCAAATTCTTCTAGAAGTTCTATTTCTCTTAGAATTTTAGCTTTTTCCTTAGCTGACTGTTCTTTAATAAATTCAATTACTGGAGATTTATTATTTTTTGCATAATACTTAATCTTATACATATTTTAATCACTCCAATTTCTAAATTTATTATATCACATATATGTTATAAAAGGAAGAATAATTTTAAAGTCTTTGTTTATATAAAGACATTTGGCGAATATATGCAGGAATTTTTTTCTTTTACATGAAGTAAGTTAATAATTGATAAATTAATAGATAAAGCTACGGCATCATATAACATGGGATTGAAGATTCCGCTACGCTCCATGCAAATTCATTCGGCAAGGGCAGTCGCCCTAAGCCTCATGAACTTCTTAAATCCCAGGAACGTTATATGACATTATAGCAAAAGTTACTGCAGCTAATAAGAACAGAAAAAAGGGTTTGGTTATCGCAAGATGATATTTTTATACTTTCTCCGGGGTAGGTAAATAGAAACTGCAAGGTATTAACGAACCTGAGTGCACTAAGAAATAGAAGACCATGATCAATCTTATGAGAGGTTACAGCATTATCTTCAAAACTTCCGACTGATGGTTAAGTTTTTTGCGGGCAGATCTTTTGCAAAAAAGGAGTTATAGGTTTGAAGTTTTGAAGATAAATAATGAGTAGCAATAGAGTCGATGGTTGCTATAACAGTCATATAACATGGGATTAACGGCATGCCCTCTGGCACAAAGTTAGCACTTAAACAATTGCGGATATGATAGCCAACTTTGCGCCAGGTCTATGGACATCGGGCACACCGCGAATCCCAGTAACGTTATATGCAATAATAACTGAACATCAGCAAAAAAGAGAGAGAAAAGATAGGGTTGGATCATCGCTAACTGACATGGATTAACTCCTGCAAATGAAGGAAATAATAATTGTAAGTTTTCAGTAGTTTTAACAATAAACTTGGAAATTATAATTTAAAAAATTATTAGCATATATCAAAAGGTAAATTAGTCACTGTTTGATCTTCACGCACTTCGTGAAGATTTAATATAGTACAGTATTCATGAACTTATCTGCTGGTTAAGGAAGAATATTGATATTTCATTAAGTTGAAGCAGAGAGAAACTTTTTACGCGGCAAGTTATTACAGCATATAACAGAGCATTTGCGCTGACTAAGTAATGAGGTTGAGGTGTAAAACGGCCGTCGCCCTTCGGGACATGGCTTTTGTCACATCTCTTGCAGCTGTTTAAGCTGAAAATGCAGAGGAAAGGCAAGAGATGCGCCAACCTAAAGAACAGGGCAGCCACGTCGCAAATGCTCAGGACGTTATACGAAAGAGCTGGTTTAAAAAAGTCTTTTAAAATAATAATTAAATTCTAAGCTAAAACACTTCTATAAATTAAAACTAAAAATATTGCAATTGATTTTACATAAAATTTAATGTATAATTTAATTAAGATAATCATTTATGAAATATTTTAAATTTATGGAGGTGCAGATAATGGTTACTTTAAGAATTGATAGAGATCATATGGTCTCATCTTCTGAAATTGTTCGTAATTTTAGTAAAATGTTAGATAAAACAAAAGAGTCCCCGCTATTTATTACCAGAAATAATGATATTGAAGGTATTATGATGGATATTGAAGAATATGAAATGTTACTAGAAAAAATAGAATTTCTGGAAGATCAATTAGAAGATGCCCATATTGAAGAGATTATAGCCAAAAGAAAAGAAAACTTTGATCTTAAAGATGCAGTAAGCGAAAAAGAGATAATGGATTTATTAGATAAAGAATAGATTTTAGGGGGCTTAAGTTGATGAAGCTTAAATTTCATCCTGAAGTTAAAAATGATATTTATAATTTAGATGGAAGTGTTAAACCGAGACTTAAAAGTACACTTCATAAAATTAAAAGATCACCTGAATTAGGAAAACCACTTGGAAATAAAAGTGGAATTGATCTATCAGGTTGTTTAAAGATCTACTTTTATCGGAAAAAATATAGAGTTGTTTATCAAATAATGAATGAAGAAGAAGTCATGGTTTGGTCTGTTGGTAAAAGAGAAGATCAAGTTGTTTATATAAGTGCATATAAAAGAATACTTGAAAAGGGGAGATAAACCCCTTTTTTTATTTATAAAAATTTTTAAATTTTATCAAAAGAGCAAACCAGCTCCAACGTATAACATGTGATTGGCGCCATGCCTTATGTCATAAAGCTTGCAGGCTAACCAATCACGGATACGGAAAAGCAAGCTTTACGCCAGTTCCTGACGGAATCAGGCACGAGCGCAAATCCCAGGGACGTTAGGTGAAATAGACTAAAATTTATTGATTTATAATAGGAGGATGAGTATATGAAAAAAAGGGGAATGGTTATAAAGGGTACTGTATTTGGA
>NZ_QPJF01000064.1:0-3724 GCF_003337665.1 Halanaerobium sp. ST460_2HS_T2 | reverse complement strand
CAGTTAGCGATGATCCAACCCTATCTCTTCTCTCTTCATTGCTGATGTTCAGTTATTATTTCGTATAACGTTCCTGGGATTTGCGCTCGTGCCTGGTTCCGAAGGAACTGGCGTAAAGCTTGCTTTTCCATATCCATGATTGTTTAGATTGCAAGCTTTATGACAGAAGTCATGACGCCAATCCCATGTTATACGATGCAATGACTTGTTATATTGTTCTTAAAAGTTATGTATTGATTAAGTTTAACATCTATAACTTTCCAACCTGCTTTCATCCAAGAATCTGCTTGTATATGACCTCCATTAGCCCACCATGCTCTATATTTATGTGCTGATTCTGGAAGACTATCATTAAGTATATTTTCAATTTCTTTATATGAGAAAGTAATTTTATTACTTTTGCTTTTATTTAAATAGTTTTTAAGACTATTATACTTTTTTTCTGATTTTTCACTATTAAAAAGTTTTAATTCTTTATAATCTTTTGGTATTTTTTTCGATTTTAAATTTCTTCCTTTGGTTTTATTCCAGGAAGGAGAAAATCTTTCAATCAAAAAAGATTCTAAATTATTTTTATCGCTTGTTGGTTTAAAAAATAAATTTATTATTTTATTGTTAGTTACTTCTTTAAAAATTTTATTATTAATTCTGCAGTTCGTTGACTGCCCGCCTTTAAAACAATTTCTAGGTGATATATTTCCATATCCCATATTATATCTTTTAGAAAGATTTTGACATTCTCCAACATATTTAACTTCTTCATCAATAGTTAGAATATATACTCCACTTTTTTTATGTTCATTAGGTATTTTAAATTTGCAAAAAGGACCTTCACCATAGTCATGCAAATCTTTTTGATCTCTTTTAGAATATCTTTTATAAGAAAAATATTTTTTAATTCTATTATTTTTTTCAGTTTTGGGTGAAATTTCTGTTATATGTTCAAAAGGAATTCTTTCAAATTCTTGGATAAACATAATAAACCTCCTAGTCATTGTTTCGTATAACGTTCCTGGGATTTAAGAAGTTCGTGAGGTTTAGGGCGACCGCCCTTACCGAACGAATTTACAATGGAGCGCAGCGGAATCTTCAATCCCATGTTAGGCGAAGTAGCAATTTATAATTCTGGTAAATACATTTTAAAAGCTTGAACTATATCTTCATTTCCTGCTTTAATAATATTTTTAACTTTTGTTGTATAAGTATTTGGTTTAATATCAAAAAACTTTCCTACTTGATTTATTAGACCTTTATGATTAAAAACTTTTAATATTTCTTCATAATTTTTTTCATCAATTAGTTTATTTGCATATATTATTTTCCGTTCATAATAATCATCAAGATCAATTTCTCTAATTAATTCTTGGAAATTATTTTTTATTTCTTCAATATCATTAGCTTTTCCATTAAATCCATTTAGAATATAATTTACATGGGCGGATGTAGCTTCTGTAGCATATACTTCTTTAAATTTATTAAACTCATCATATATCCAACTATGAATATCATCAACAATATCTTCAGGCGAAGGTTCACAAAATTGTCTAGCAACTTGTAATAAAACTTCATCAATAAGAAATAAATTTTCTACTTCAGATACATCTGGAGAATAAATATCTTTTTCTCTGTATGTTTCTAAATGTACTTCAGGTCTATAATCCCTATCAATTATTCCATAACAGTCTAAATTATGTAAAGAATACATATCCCCAAAAGATTTAGTAATTTCAATGACTTTTTTGCAATTTCCAACTGATTTAATCGTAAAATCATTATAAACTAAGTTATATAATTCTTCATCATATGACCCTACTTCTCCTTCAACAAATAATATAGGATCTCTGCTACCTAAAATTTCAAGGTAAATATCTTCAGGAATTTCTTTCTTATCTTTTACTGGATACCAATAAAAATCATTACCATCATAATTATTTAAACAGATTTTTGTTGAACCAGTTCTAGTTGAAGCAAAATCTAGATCATGTGTAAGATATATAAAAATACAATCCGATCTTTCATTTTCTATACTATCCCATAACTCTCTTTGTATTGATTTATGCAAATGTAATTCTGGTTCATCTACAACAATTATTGCATCTTTTGGTGCAGACAAACATTCACCAATTAGATATAAAATAACTCTTTCTCCATCACTCATTTCAGTAGCATTATATTTAATTTCTTCTTCATTAACATATGTTTTTATAGAACTACTAGAAATATATAGCCTTCTATGTGGAATGATTGACTCCCATATTTCTTTAGTAATATCAAGTTTTGATTTTGGAGGTTCAATTCGCTCTTCTGAATTTTTTACTTTCCTTTTATATTCTAACATTTTCTCATAATCATCAGAATATAAAAAGGTTAATAATTTTCCATAATCATTCAATAATGAAGTTGCTGGATTCCCGCTCCACCTCTGATTTTGTTTATAATTAAAATAATTATTTTGATTAACATTTTCATGATAATACCCAATTCTTAATTCCATTAATGATTTTTCTAATGACGTTGGTCTTATATTATTAGGGATTGATAAAGATTTTTGAGCTGAGATTCTATGAACGTTTACTTTTTGAGAAGATTCAAATTCTATCCAAGTTCCAAGTCTTGTTTTACCACTACCGTTTGGACCAACTATAACCAGTGAGTTCTCAATTTCTATTGAATTTGATATATCATCATCAATAGCAGATTTTGGTAAATGCAACTCTCTCATTTTATTCCTCCTTATTGCTATTTCGCCTAACGTTACTGGGATTTGCGCTCGTGCCTGATTCCGTTAGGAACTGGCGTAAAGCTTGCTTTCCACATTTCTTGCTGCTTTAATTGCAAGCTTTATGACAGAGGGCATGGCGCCAATCCCATGTTATCTGAAGTCGAATAATTATTAATTTATCTTTCTTTTATATTTTATTTATATTTTAAAGTACTAATTTTTAGAGTTCAGTTTGCATGATAAAACGTCTTTTACTAATTTACGAAGTTCCTGTATTATATTGTTGTCTAACTTATTTAATTTATCCTTACTATGCACAATTTGAGATCTAATATCATAACAATCATCAAAAAAATCTACAGCTAATTTACCATTATACTTTATATTTTGATCTAAATATCTTTTTATTATTTTTTTACAATTATCTTTAATAGAAAGATTTTTGATTTTTCCAATTCTGCTTTTTAAATCGTTTAATTTTTTATCTGAAATTTTATATTTATTTTGGCATTCATTAAGTTTCTTAAATAATTCATTATCAATTAAATCAACAATTTTTTCTTCTTGTTTAACTTTTTTTTCAATAAAAAGTTCAAAAGCACTTATTAAAGTTACGAATTGAGCAGATTTAGAGTATTCAGAAAATGATAAATTTAATAATTCAATGATTGATTTCTCTTTTTTATTTAATTCATAGTTAAGCCCTTCAGTAAAAAAGTTAATAAAAGCTTTCTCATTTTTTATAGCTTTTCCTTTTCCTTCAGTTGAAATTACGATTGAGGTATCTTTTTCATTATAAGCTATTATTTCTTCAATCTCTAAACCATTATTAATATTAATCCCACTCCACTTTAAAGAATCCAAGACTTTCTCTTTAGCATATTTATATGCTTTTTCTTTTGTCTGATGCATTGTTTCTGAAAAGTCAAGTAAATTTTAAAAATACTTTTGTAGTCCCAGGTATTTTATGCAGCTGTTGATTTTCTCTTTCGATTGAGTCGT
>NZ_QPJF01000063.1:0-4331 GCF_003337665.1 Halanaerobium sp. ST460_2HS_T2 | reverse complement strand
CAGAGAAAAGTTAAGTTTTAGTATCTAGAAATACTAAAGGTACAGGCTATTTTAAAAAAATCAAAAAAACCGTGCATTGCAACTTGCAATTCACCAAAGTAAATTCTTTAAATCACATATTTGACAAAATTATTGTAATGTGTTTTAATATAGGAAAAGAAAATATTTCTGTTGTCTAATCTCATCTGAGAGCGGGGGACCCACTTTTTTGGGGCGAATCTATTTTTAGAAGAAGACCTTTACTTCTAGCCCGACAGCTAACTCCGTAGACTTTAAATAAGGGACAGACTTGATGCCACCATGTATTCTATATGGTGAAATTTATCTATTGGCACTACAGTCTATCTGTAGTGTTTTTTTGATTTTATAGAGCTTTTTTTAAGTATATAACTAGTTATTATTTTTTGAAAGGAGTAGAGAGAATGAAGATCAGCAAGAAAAATTTAACCCCGGCACAGTACTTAGTTTTTGGGTATTTTATTATTATCATGCTGGGTTCAATACTTTTGATGCTCCCGATTGCTACAACTGATGGACAGGGTTTGAGAGCAGTAGACGCGGTATTTACAGCAACCTCAGCAACCTGTGTCACAGGTTTGATTGTTGTTAATACTAAAGAAGCCTTTACTCATTTTGGCTCAACTGTGATTATGCTTTTAATCCAGATTGGTGGGCTGGGTATTATGTCAATGTCCACTTTGTTTGCCTTTATAATTGGAAAGAAGATAAGTCTAAAAGAAAGATTAATTATTCAGGAAGATTTAAACCAGTATCAAATCTCAGGTATGGTGAGACTTGTCCAGTACCTGCTCGGTTTTACCTTTGCAATTGAAGGAACTGCAGCAGTTATCTTATTTGCACGTCTGGTACAGGATTATCCTGCAGGGAGAGCAATTTATTTGGCTATTTTCCATGCTGTATCAGCGTTTAACAATGCTGGTTTTGATCTTTTTGGAAACAGTTTAGAGAATTTTACCGGGGATATAACAATCAACTTTGTGATTATGGCCTTAATAATCCTTGGTGGTATAGGTTTTGGTGTTATGGTAGAGGCATATAACAGAGTTAAGTTTAAAAAAACAACTCTACAGACTAAAATAGTACTTATAATGACTCTAGCCTTACTTGTATTTGGTTTTATAATCTTTTTTGTTTTAGAATATGATAATACTCTTGCCGGCCTGCCTCTGCTTGATAAAACACTGGGGGCAATGTTTTTATCTGTAACTCCCAGAACAGCAGGTTTTAACACAGTAGCAACCGGGGCTTTAAAACAGTCTTCACTTTTTATAATTATTATCTTAATGTTTATTGGTGCTTCTCCCGGTTCAACCGGTGGAGGTATCAAGACAACTACTTTTGGCGTGATGCTTGTTACCTTAAAAAACATGATCACAGGGAAAGAAGATATGGAAGTATATAACCGCCGCTTTGAAAAAAAGATTGTCTATGAGGCCTTTACAATAACTATGCTGGCTGCCGGGCTTGTTGTATTAGTAACTACCCTGTTATTAGTAATTGAAGATTTTCAGTTTATAGATGTTTTATTTGAAACAGTTTCTGCCTTTGGTACAGTGGGACTTTCAACAGGAATTACTGGACAGCTGTCTGATATAAGTAGAGTATTGATTACAATTACGATGTTCGCAGGTAGAGTTGGACCACTGACTCTAGCCCTTGCCTTTGGCGAAAGAGTAAGAAAAGGAAAATATCACTATCCAACAGAAAAAGTAATGGTCGGTTAATTTTGATAGGAGGACAGACAAATGAAACAGTTTGTAGTAGTAGGTTTAGGTAGATTTGGTGCCAGTGTTGCGACAACTCTGGCTGAAAATGGACATGATGTATTAGCAATTGACCGTGATCCCGAAAAAGTTCAGGCAATTAGTGCTGATGTAACTCATGCTGTAGAGGCTGATGCGACTGATGAAGAAGCCCTAAAAACATTAGGAGTTAGAAACTTTGATGTAGCAGTGGTCAGCATTGGAGATAATGTTTCAGCAAATATATTATGTACTTTAATCTTAAAAGAGTTAAATTTACCTTTTGTAATAGTTAAAGCACCAGATAAATTACACGGCAAAGTTTTAACCAAAGTTGGGGCAGACAGAATAGTCTATCCTGAAAGAGATATGGGGGCTAGAATTGCTCAGAACCTTATTTCTTCGAATGTTTTAGACTATATAGAATTTGCTCCTGAATATGGTGTAATAGAGCTATTGGCAACTGATAAAATGACAGGCAAATCTCTTAAGGATCTTGAGTTAAGAGCTAGTTTCGATGTCAATGTAATGGCAATTAAGCGGGGAGAAAACATCCATATTTCTCCCGGAGCAGATGATATAATTGAAGAGGGAGATAAATTAGTTCTAATGGGTAAAAATGAGAATCTTGATAAAATGCGTGACTTTGGAAATTAATTTTTGTTAGGGAGTGTTAAATATGAAGATAAAAATTAAAACATTAAAAGGCAAAATGCTCCTCGGATTTGCAGTTATGATCTTAATTTTAGCGGGGGTAGTTGGCTGGAGTATTTATAACTTTGAGTCTCTTTCGAATGCGATCAATGATATTTTAGTTGAAAACTACCGCAGCATTAAAGCTAGTGACAGTATGGTCGAATCAATAGAGCGTCAGGATAGTGCTCTGCTGCTGCTTTTAAGAACCTCAGAAGAGCAGGGACAGGAAATATTTAGACGCAACGAAAAAGAATTCTATACCTGGCTTGCCAGGGCAGAAGATAATATTACTATCGACGGTGAAGGAGCAATTTTAGAGAAGATAAATGAAAAGTATTTTAACTTTGTCTCTAAATTTGATCAATTCTATAATGCAGATGAGAATCAGCGTTGGGAGATATATAACCAGGAGCTACTGCCCTTATTTAATGAGATCAAGACTGATATCCGTGAGTTGAGAGAACTTAATAGACAGGCAATGGTAGAGGCTCAGGGGGATGCAAACAGCAGAGCCAACCAGGCAATAATCTACACAATTGGACTGGCTTTATTAGTTACAGCATTTTCATTAATCTTTGCTTTTTATCTTACTAAACAGATACTGCGGCCGATTAAAGAACTAGAAAAAGGTATTAAAGAAGTGGCTGCCAGAAACTTTCAGCGTAAAGTTGAAGTGGCTTCTGAGGATGAGATCGGGGTGCTGGCTGATGAATTTAATGAGATGATTTCCAAATTGAAAGAATATGAGAAAATAAATGTTAAAAAACTGCTGATGGAAAAAGAAAAGTCAGAGGCTGTAGTGAATAATTTAAGCAGCCCTTTAATAGTAACAGATAAAGATCACAAAATTGTTTTAATAAACGAAACAGCAAAAGAACTTTTTTCACTGAGGGAGGATGTACTTGGCACGCACTTTTTAGAGGTAATTAAAGCAGAAGAGATTTTTGAATACATTAAAAATCCTGAAGCAAAAGAAGAAAAGACATTCCTCTTGAAAAAAAATGATAAAAAAAGACATTACAGGATTTCTACCAAACAGGTAATAGATGAAGACGAAGAATATCAATTTACTGTTACTCTTTTAGAAGATATTACCCGCTTAAAAGAAATCGATAATATGAAATCTGAGTTTGTTTCAACTGTATCTCATGAGTTTAGGACCCCATTAACTTCTATGAATATGGGCCTCAACATGGTAATTAACGAGGATACAGGAGAATTAAATGAGGAACAGAAGGAACTGCTGGAAGCAGCCTATGAGGATGTGGAACGATTAACTGAGTTAGTAAATGATCTGCTTGATCTCTCTAAGATTGAATCAGGTAAAATTGAAATGGAGTTTGATAAGGTAGATGTCAATGATATTATTGAAAAAACACTTAACCCCTTCCATAAACAGGCGGAGGAAAAAGAAATTGAGCTCAAATTTAAACAGTCTGAGGATAACATTTTTGCTTATGCAGATCCTTCAAAAATCAGCTGGGTTATATCTAACCTGGTTGGAAATGCACTCCGCTATGCTGATGAAGGTAAAATAGAAGTGGATGCAGAAATAAAGGGTAGAAGGGTTCTAGTATCAGTAGCAGATAATGGACCGGGGATTCCAAAAGAATACCAGTCTAAAATTTTCGAAAAATTTGTTAGGGCCGGCAGTGATAAAGAAGAAAAAAGTGGAACCGGTCTCGGCCTTGCTATTGCAAAAGAAATTATTACAGCCCACAATGGTCGGATCTGGGTTGACAGTGAAGAAGGAGAAGGCTCTACTTTTTCATTCTACATCCCAAGATATGGCTATCAGGAGGAAAATAATGAGTAAAATTTTAGTAGTAGATGATGAAAAAAATATTAGATTAGTTGTTGGTAAAAGTCTGG
>NZ_QPJF01000062.1:0-4874 GCF_003337665.1 Halanaerobium sp. ST460_2HS_T2 | reverse complement strand
GAAATGAAGTTTAAATATACATTTGAAAGATAAAACCCTACTAAAGAAATATTAATTAACTTCTATAGTAGGGTGGCCGTCAGGCCATTTTGTTCTTTGAGCTAAAGTTAAAATTATAAGACTTAAAAAGTTTTAAATTTTGAAATTTAACCCCAAAATATTATATAATTAAATAAAGAAAATAAATTACTCATAAGCTTAAAAGATTTTACAGTACTTTAATTAAAAGGGGGAGTGATATGATGAAAATTAAATGGTGGGGTCATTCCTGTTTTTCAATTGAAATAAATGGAATTAAAATCTTGACTGATCCCTATGATGATAGTCTACCTTATAAAAAATTTGATGATTATCCAGATTATGTAACTGTCAGTCACGGGCATTTTGACCACAATGCAGTAGAAAGAGTTAATGGTGATTTTAAAGTGGTAGATAGTGAGAAAGGTTTAAAAAATGATGATCTGAACATTGAAGCATTAAAATCTTATCATGACAGCAGCAAAGGTAAAAACAGAGGAGAAAATTTAATTTATTTAATGGAAATAGGCGATTATAGAATCTGTCATCTCGGAGATTTAGGTCATTTGTTAGCTGAAAAGACTATAAATAAAATTAAAAATGTTGATCTGTTACTGATTCCTGTAGGAGGAAATTATACAATTGATGCTGAGACTGCTTATAAACTTACCAAAAAAATAGAACCAAAATTAATTATTCCAATGCATTTTAAAACAGATATATTAGATTTTCCTATTACGGGTGTAGAAAAATTTACCGATAAATTCGATGAAGAAGAAGTTAATTATGTTAATGAATCTGAAATTAATCTTGGTGAGACAGAAAATAAGCAGGTTATAGTTTTAAATTATAGTTAAAATAATTTAATATGGTTAGTTTATTCTATAAGTGACTTTATAAAAATATCTCAAACTGCAGTTTTATTATCATAACTGCAGTTTTAATTTTTTCTACAATTTTTTGAAAATTGTGTTGACAAACAAAAACGAATAATATATAATCATAAATGAACACAAACGAAAGTAAACAATCATAAACAAACAACAATCACGAAAAGAGGTTTTATTAATGTTTGCGGAAGAGAGAAGAAAGAAAATAGTAAAATTATTAGAGAATCAAAAACGAGCAAGTGTTAATGAACTAAGCAGTAAATTTGATGTTTCACGTGCAACAATAAGAAGAGATTTAAGTGAATTAGAAAAAGAGGGATTTCTTCGTCGTACTCATGGAGGAGCTATTTTAAGTGGTAGCAGTAAATTGGAACCAAGTTTTAAAGAAAAAGAAGATAAACTGGCAAAAGAGAAAAGAGAAATTGGAAAAAAGGCAGCAGAAATAATAAGAGATGGAGATACAGTATTTATTGATGCTGGAACAACTACCAGATATATTATTGACTTTTTAAAAGGGAAAAAAGATATTACAATAGTAACGCATGCTCTGCATATCATTAATAAAATAAATGAAGATAATCTTAATTGCGAATTAATTGTAATTGGAGGAAATTTCAAATGGTCAACAGAGGCAATGATCGGTCCGCTGGCAGAAGATATTTTAAAAAAATTACATGTTGATAAAAGTTTTATCGGTTCTAATGGCTTTAATTTGGAATCTGCAGCTACAACCCCTGATTTAAATGAGGCAAAAATTAAAGAAATTGCTTTAAATATAGCAGGTGAGAATTTTATTTTATTTGATCAGAGTAAATGGGAGGAAATATATTTTTATCGATTTGCTGAATTAAATCAGATTGATTTTATTATTACAGATTCAATAGAAGAAAATAAGGCAAAAGTTCTTGAACAGGAAGAAATTGAAATAATTTTAGCATAAATTTAATAATGGAGGTGAGCAGATGATTTTAACAGTTACTTTAAATCCGGCTCTGGATAAAATAATAATTCTGGATAATTTAAAAGTAGGAAAATTAAATAGAGTAAAAGATACAACAGTTTTAGCTGGAGGAAAGGGAATAAATGTATCAGAAGTTTTAACAGAATTAGAAATTGAGAATAAAGCAATTGGGATAGTTGGTGGTAATAATGGCAGAAGAATAACTTCAATGCTTGAAAACAGAGGGGTCAAATCGGATTTTATCTGGTCTGATTTTGAAACAAGACAAAATTTAAAAATTAAAGAAAAAGAAACCAATCGGGAGACCGAAATTAATGAAGCGGGTAGAGTTAGTCAGGAAAATATTAATGATTTTATTAAATCATTTGAAAAAGCAATTAAAAAAAATAAAACTTTTGTACTTTCAGGAAGTTTACCGACAGGAGTAGACAAAGATATTTATGCCTTATTAATTGAAAAGGCTAAAGAAGAAGAAGCAAAAGTAATCTTGGATAGTTCTGGTGAAGAATTTAAACTGGCTTTAAAAAAGGCTCCTTATTTGGTAAAACCAAATTTAGAAGAAATTGAAAATCTATTGGGAAGAAAGATTAATAATAATGCTGATCTAAAAAAAGGAGCAAAATATTTACTTGATCAGGGAGTAAATATTGTTATGATTTCGCTGGGAGCAAAGGGAGCTTTTATTGCTTCGGAAGCTGAAGGATATAGAATTTATACCCCGCAGGTAAAAGTTTCTCAGACTACAGTTGGTGCTGGTGATACTATGGTTGCTGGACTGGCTGCTGAAATAGATGATAATCAAAGTTTAAAAGAAACTGGAATTTTTGCTGCAACACTGGCGACAGCTTATGTGAAAATTGGCTCGATAGCTAAGATTAATGATAAACTAATCAAAAGAATAAAAAATAGTACTAAGGTTGAAAAAATTTATTAATTAAAGAAAAGGGGTATTAAAAGAATGGAAGTAAATGAATTTATTAATCAGAATTTAATTAAAATGAATTTAAAAAGTGAGGATAAAGAATCTGTTATTAAAGAAATGATAGAAATTATGGCTGAAAATGAAATAATTACTGATAAAGATGAAGTG
Source organism: Halanaerobium sp. ST460_2HS_T2 (assembly GCF_003337665.1). Lineage (NCBI taxonomy): Bacteria > Bacillati > Bacillota > Clostridia > Halanaerobiales > Halanaerobiaceae > Halanaerobium > Halanaerobium sp. ST460_2HS_T2. The sequence continues at coordinate 1,915 of NZ_QPJF01000062.1, read as the reverse complement.
ATAAAAAAAGCAATGGAAAGAGAGGCTAAAGGTACAACTGGAGTTGGAAAAGGTGTTGCTATTCCACATGTAAAAAGTGATGCAGTTAAAAAACCTGCTGTTGCCTTTGGTCGTTCTAAAAAAGGTATCGATTATGGTTCTATGGATGAAAAACCAAGCTATTTATTTTTCTTAATCACTGTTCCCGAAGAATCACATGATGAACATTTAAAATTGTTAGCTAAACTGTCCAGAAATTTAATTCATGATGATTTTAGGAACAGCCTCTTAGAGGCCAAAGATGAGGAAGAAGTAATGAGTGTGTTGGAAAATATTTAAATCTATTTTAAAAATTAGGAGGAGTAGTTTATGAAAAAAATTGTTGCTGTAACTTCCTGTCCAACTGGAATAGCACATACCTATATGGCTTCTGAATCATTAGAAGAAGCTGGCAAAAAAATGGATGTGCAGATGAAAGTAGAAACCCAGGGCTCTGTAGGTGTAGAAAATGAATTAACAGATCAGGATATTAAAGAAGCTGATGCCGTAATTATCGCAGCTGATACCAATGTTAGTAAAGACCGTTTTGGTGGAAAGTATATTGTTGAAGTGGCTGTAGCTGATGCTATCAATGATGCTGAAGCCTTAATTAATCAGGCTCTTGAAGGTGCTGAATCTGGTAAAGAAAGTGAAGTGGATTCTAATCTTTATTCACAGGTAAGTGATGAAAAATCCAAGCGGAAAGAAAAAAGAACCGGTGCCTATAAGCATTTAATGACTGGGGTTTCTTTTATGCTTCCCTTTGTTGTTGCAGGAGGTCTTTCAATTGCACTGTCCTTTGTTTTTGGTATTAATGCTGCTGAACAGGAAGGTACACTTGCGGCTGCATTAATGCAGATTGGTGGAAGTTCTGCCTTTGCTCTGATGGTTCCTATTCTGGCTGGTTATATTGCTTTCTCAATTGCTGATCGTCCTGGTATAGCTCCTGGTATGATAGGTGGTATGCTGGCAAGCAGCATTGGTGCTGGATTTTTAGGCGGTATTATAGCAGGTTTTCTGGCCGGTTATATTACACAATGGTTAAAAAAGACTATCAAACTTCCAGAAAATTTACAGGGATTAATGCCTATTTTAATTTTACCATTTTTAGCTAGTTTGATTGTTGGTTTATTAATGATTTATTTAATCGGACCACCAGTAGAAGGTATCATGAATGGTTTAGAATCATGGCTGCAGGGAATGACCGATGCTAATGCTGTATTACTGGGGCTGATTTTAGGAGCAATGATGGCTTTTGATATGGGAGGACCAGTTAATAAAGCTGCCTATACATTTAGTGTAGGACTTTTAGGTTCTGAAATTTATGGTCCGATGGCTGCAGTTATGGCAGCTGGAATGACTCCACCGCTTGGACTTGCTCTGGCAACTGTACTGTTTAAAAATAGATTTACCCGTCAGGAAATTGAAGCAGGTAAACCTGCCTGGTTTATGGGGATTTCATTTATTACAGAAGGTGCTATTCCTTTTGCTGCTGCTGATCCAATCAGAGTTATTCCTTCAATAATGACCGGTTCAGCTATTACAGGTGCACTATCAATGTTATTTGGGGTTGGTTTAAGAGCTCCACATGGAGGTATATTTGTCCTTCCAATTCCTAATGTTGTAAGCAATCTTGGATTTTATGCTCTGGCAATTATCGCAGGTACTATAGTAACTGCTTTAATGTTGAGAATAGTAAAACCAAAATTAGAGGAGTAGCAGCAGATATTAATAATTTCAAGCCGAAAATTTAAATTCAATAGTTAATTTAAAGAAGGTATCAGTTCTGATGCCTTCTTTTTATTATATAGGAAATTATGCTTTTGCAGGAATGTGGATAACTTTGTAGAAGGATAAAAATATTATGAGCCCAAAACAAAGAGGAAAACGTATTAAA
>NZ_QPJF01000061.1:0-5195 GCF_003337665.1 Halanaerobium sp. ST460_2HS_T2 | reverse complement strand
TTTATGTTTTTATTATGGACAGTTTATATTATCTATTTAAACGGGTCAATTTTAAATTATTATCCTGGGTCACTTTTAAATTATCATATACAGTTTTTCTTTTATAATATCATGAATTTCAATTTTAGACAAGGAGGATTTTTCAGGATTAAACTTATTTAAGCTAAAGCTTTTTTCTTTTTATTTTTAGATTTTTCTGTCTCCCACCAATTTTTCTTAATTTTAATCTGACGAAATACTGGTTCATCTGATAAATCTGTTCCACAGTGAGGACAAATCCACTCCTCTTTGCTGGCACTAATACTCCTACTTCTGCATTCTGGACATAGTTTAATATAAGCCATCATTATCAGCTCCTTAAATTTTTTTATTCTAAATTTATGATAACAAACTTATATTAAATTTATATTTGCTTAAGATTAAAGTTTTGTTAGAATGAAAAGAAAGATAAAAAAGAAATTTGAATTTCAGTCTTTCAGTCTCCTAGTAAGGTGAGCAGTAAATGTTAGGCAGCCAAAAACACTGAAACAAGTATAGCTAGGATCCGATAGCTGATATTTATGCGTTTCAATCCTTATTCTAATGGATTAGTCACTGGAACCCAAAAAAATAGACTTCTCAAGAGTCATTTTAGCTGTTTCAATTCTTATTCTAATGGATTAGTCACTGGAACACTGCTGTTCAATATCACTACTTAATTTTACCCCTTGTTTCAATCCTTATTCTAATGGATTAGTCACTGGAACTATTTTGGGGACAAGGACAAATGAAATGTGATTTTTAGTTTCAATCCTTATTCTAATGGATTAGTCACTGGAACTTACTTCACTATAGACACCAACATGGAAGACAAGATGTTTCAATCCTTATTCTAATGGATTAGTCACTGGAACAATGAGTTCTTTTTCTTTTTGTTTTAAATATGGCTTGTTTCAATCCTTATTCTAATGGATTAGTCACTGGAACTAATTGATCACTTTCTGTTGAAAAGGTTATGGAATGTTTCAATCCTTATTCTAATGGATTAGTCACTGGAACACACTTGAGGAAGAAAATTCAAGATTTAAATATCAAAGTTTCAATCCTTATTCTAATGGATTAGTCACTGGAACCTATTCTTCTCCAGGAAGCTGCTTTTTTCTTACTTTCGTTTCAATCCTTATTCTAATGGATTAGTCACTGGAACCACTTAATTAAGCATTTATAAATAACAGCCCGTTTATGTTTCAATCCTTATTCTAATGGATTAGTCACTGGAACAAACTATTGATATACCTCATGAAGCAAGAAAAGAGGCGTTTCAATCCTTATTCTAATGGATTAGTCACTGGAACCACCCTCATTGATATTAGTTTCTACATCTTCAACTACGTTTCAATCCTTATTCTAATGGATTAGTCACTGGAACCAAAAATGATCGACAGAGAACTCTGGCCCGTGAGTGGTTTCAATCCTTATTCTAATGGATTAGTCACTGGAACTGGATTAAACTGTTCAGGTTCAACTTATAGGCTGAGTTTCAATCCTTATTCTAATGGATTAGTCACTGGAACTTAGGCCAAGTATATTGCATACATCATATTACAATGAGTTTCAATCCTTATTCTAATGGATTAGTCACTGGAATAATTGTCTCCACATCTCACACATTCCTGATCACCAGTTTCAATCCTTATTCTAATGGATTAGTCACTGGAACTGATCAGTTACATTCACAGAATTGGAAAAAAACTGAGTTTCAATCCTTATTCTAATGGATTAGTCACTGGAACTCAGATGTTGAATATGCTTAAATAATACAAAATTATGTTTCAATCCTTATTCTAATGGATTAGTCACTGGAACTCAATATCATAGAAAAGACTTGATATATTAGATTTGTTTCAATCCTTATTCTAATGGATTAGTCACTGGAACCTGGTGCTGTTTCTCCAGCGAACTGAGTCGCCAAAGCGTTTCAATCCTTATTCTAATGGATTAGTCACTGGAACATAAAAATACTCAACTATTCTTCTCATCTCAGTTGGGTTTCAATCCTTATTCTAATGGATTAGTCACTGGAACATATGCCATCGGTAGGTATTGCAATGACCTCAAAAACGTTTCAATCCTTATTCTAATGGATTAGTCACTGGAACTCCGACCAGACCAGGAAATAATTTTGAGCCATTTAGTTTCAATCCTTATTCTAATGGATTAGTCACTGGAACTTTTGAAAAAATAAACTAAAGCTGCCGGGCAACAGCGTTTCAATCCTTATTCTAATGGATTAGTCACTGGAACCAGGGTGAACAACCAGTCAAGGAAAGTTTGAAAGGGTTTCAATCCTTATTCTAATGGATTAGTCACTGGAACTTAGAGAATATGTATGGTTCGTTAGCCTTTGTTACGTTTCAATCCTTATTCTAATGGATTAGTCACTGGAACTCTAAAAACAACACGAGCTCCATTTTGAGCAACGAGTTTCAATCCTTATTCTAATGGATTAGTCACTGGAACAGTTTCATTATTGATTCCTTCTATAGAATCTGGATAGTTTCAATCCTTATTCTAATGGATTAGTCACTGGAACTATTACGCACTCCCTTTTTTGTAAAATGAACCTTGCTGTTTCAATCCTTATTCTAATGGATTAGTCACTGGAACTAATACTCTCTATATACAACGATAGAACCTTCTTCGTTTCAATCCTTATTCTAATGGATTAGTCACTGGAACCCAATAGTTACGCCAGTCATTTCACGATTTTCACGAGTTTCAATCCTTATTCTAATGGATTAGTCACTGGAACCTTAATGCTGGGGCAGTAATTACCGCAAAGATAAAGAGGTTTCAATCCTTATTCTAATGGATTAGTCACTGGAACCCAACAGGACCAATGTAGTAGGGGCCGGTCTCAAACGTTTCAATCCTTATTCTAATGGATTAGTCACTGGAACTGTGGAGATTATCAATATATACATTTGCAGAATGTGTTTCAATCCTTATTCTAATGGATTAGTCACTGGAACAACTACAGACCTTTTAGGTATTACTTTAACTACTCTGGTTTCAATCCTTATTCTAATGGATTAGTCACTGGAACATTCTGGAAGCATCTTTAATCGTAGGCGTAGAAACAGTTTCAATCCTTATTCTAATGGATTAGTCACTGGAACTTTAGACATAATTAACCTCCTTTATTAACCAGGGGAAGTTTCAATCCTTATTCTAATGGATTAGTCACTGGAACATGGAATCAAGTTAAAGAAATATTAGGGATTGAGCAGTTTCAATCCTTATTCTAATGGATTAGTCACTGGAACATAACTCGATTGCCTCATCTATTCCGACTTCATCTTCGTTTCAATCCTTATTCTAATGGATTAGTCACTGGAACCATCTTCTTCAGTTGATTCAGTTTGATATTCAGTAGGTTTCAATCCTTATTCTAATGGATTAGTCACTGGAACAGAAATAGTTGAAACTGTTTCAAAAAAAGAAAGCTCGTTTCAATCCTTATTCTAATGGATTAGTCACTGGAACTCAAACTCAATAAAGGAGAAGCAATTACAGAAAAAAGTTTCAATCCTTATTCTAATGGATTAGTCACTGGAACTTGATCTGATAAAATCATTTTCCCACTCCTGTCTATGTTTCAATCCTTATTCTAATGGATTAGTCACTGGAACCCTGCCGGGACATCCTAAAAACTTTTGCTATCTGATGTTTCAATCCTTATTCTAATGGATTAGTCACTGGAACTTCTGCTGGAATATTACCAGCGATCATATTAGTTAAGTTTCAATCCTTATTCTAATGGATTAGTCACTGGAACTTACAGCAGGTGGCCAGAGTGAAGAAAAAAATCCTGTGTTTCAATCCTTATTCTAATGGATTAGTCACTGGAACTAGAAATTGATCGCGGTGGTGTTAGACTTCCAGAGCGTTTCAATCCTTATTCTAATGGATTAGTCACTGGAACTATTTCTGATAATATCGCTTTTGTCAGTATTCCATTGTTTCAATCCTTATTCTAATGGATTAGTCACTGGAACATTAAATCTAAAAAGTTTATGGATTTTGTTAATGTGTTTCAATCCTTATTCTAATGGATTAGTCACTGGAACGTAATAAGGCGTGACGATCTAACAGACGCAGAAGCGTTTCAATCCTTATTCTAATGGATTAGTCACTGGAACGAAGAGAAGAATGAATATAAGCATGAATTAGAGAAGCGTTTCAATCCTTATTCTAATGGATTAGTCACTGGAACAATAGCAGAAAATATGTTAGATGAATTTCTGCAAGAGTTTCAATCCTTATTCTAATGGATTAGTCACTGGAACATATATGACACATTCCAATAAGTCAAGACTATTTTCTGTTTCAATCCTTATTCTAATGGATTAGTCACTGGAACTTTCTACCTCCTTTTTATTCCCACTCCTATAATCAAGTTTCAATCCTTATTCTAATGGATTAGTCACTGGAACCCAACTTTCAGCTCACTATCAATCCTATACCAACTAGTTTCAATCCTTATTCTAATGGATTAGTCACTGGAACGATGTAATTTTAGAAGAAATATCAATATAATTTTCGTTTCAATCCTTATTCTAATGGATTAGTCACTGGAACACCTTTTTCATCATAGCCGACTTCTTGATTGAAGGAGTTTCAATCCTTATTCTAATGGATTAGTCACTGGAACTATAACTGAAGTTGGAGATTTCAAACAAACTGTAATGTTTCAATCCTTATTCTAATGGATTAGTCACTGGAACATTATTGCCCTGCTTCTCTGTCGGGTATTTATATAAGTTTCAATCCTTATTCTAATGGATTAGTCACTGGAACTGCTAAAATTATCAGATTGAATAGCAATTGTTTGAAGTTTCAATCCTTATTCTAATGGATTAGTCACTGGAACACAACTCAAAAAGAAAGATGAATTACAAGTTGGCGAGTTTCAATCCTTATTCTAATGGATTAGTCACTGGAACATATCATTGGCTTAAACAGGATAAAGTAGTTTCCCCATTTTTTAAAATAGCAAAAACTCAAAGTTATCAACAGTAAAAAATGTGGATAATTAGCTCTTAGAAGTCCTTAAAATAAATTATCCACAGATTACGCAAAAAAGGTGAAACAAGCTCCTTCTTTTGGTATAATTAGTTTGCAGACAAAAAACACCAAAAGGAGTTGTTTCACCG
>NZ_QPJF01000060.1:0-5231 GCF_003337665.1 Halanaerobium sp. ST460_2HS_T2 | reverse complement strand
AGAGCACCAATATCAGCACAGCCAATTGGCATTCCTGGATGTCCGGAATTTGCCTTTTCTACAATGTCTGCAGATAATCCTCTAACTGTGTTCGCTACTTCTTTTAACAAGATTTATCCCTCCCAGAATTAAATAAAGTTTTCTCAATTATTATTTTATATGTTAAGTTAATAAATGTCCAGTCAGACAAATAAATAATTTAAGATTTACATATAATAATTTAATAAGAACTAAATAAAGTTAATTTAAAGCATAAATTAACTCTGAGCTTGCTTTACCTCGCTCTGCCTTCGTTTTTGATGGTTATTATAAACCGAAGCTAAATATATTCCACCCAGAATAAATGCTCCTCCAATTAAAGTGGTCAATCTAACAGCCTCATCTAATAATAACCAGGCCAAAAACGTGGTGATTATTGGCTCTCCCAGTATAGATAAAGAAACAATGGAAGTAGACAGATAGCGAACTGCAAAATTAAGAATTGAATGTCCAATCAGTGTTGGGCCAATGGCCAGAGCTAAAAAAAGCAGATAATTATTTAAACCATGACCGGTAAAGGGAATCTTGAATAAATAAACACCAATTCCTAAAAAAAGAGCCGCATATGTATAGAGAATATAGAGGTAAGGAAAATAATCCAATTTTTTTCGCACTCCTCTACCTATAAAAAGATAGGAAGAAGCAAATAATGCCGCCGAAAGAGCTAAAAAATTACCAAAAAGTTTATCGCCCAGCTGATATAAATCCCCAACACTAATTACTGTGCTACCAATAACTGCCATAATAATGCCAATAACTGCTCCTTCTTTTAAGTCTTCTCTGGCAAAAAAATACTCTAAAATTATTGTGAACAGCGGCTGCAGTGCTACAAAAATAACTGAATTTGAAATATCAGTATATTGAATAGAACTGATCCAGAGGATAAAATGAACCGCTAAGAGAAAACCGACCAGTAGAGGTCGGTAATCCAGAAAGTAACGTGCCTTGCTTTTATGTTTAATAAAGAAATATGGAGTTAAAAGCAGAACAGTAAACAACATTCTATAAAAGGCAGTTATCAATGGTGGTGCTGACACAAGTTTAATAAGTATTCCAGAGAGTGATAAAAAGAAAATTCCTACTGTAAGCAGTATATATATCTTTTTTTTAAAATCCATTTTATCACACCCATTTTTTAAATTTCTACTTCCTGACTTAAATTGCTCTCTTCCAAAACAATAATCTGGTCATAATGTTTAAATTCCACCTTGTCTCCTGAAATCAGCAAATATTTAACCTGGTTTTCTTTAACAGTTACTTCGATCTGACTGCCCTTAAACCTGAGTCTGAACTGGTATTTATCCCAGTTATCCGGTAAATGAGGATGAAAATATAATTTTCCATTAAACATTCTCATACCACCAAAGCCCTGCACCAGAGCAAGCCAGGTCCCTCCCATACATGCTGTATGAACTCCCTGATAAGCATTTTCATTATAATCATCCAGGTCGAGTCTTGCAGTTTGCATGAAATAATTATAGGCCTGATTTTTATAACCAATCTCCGAAGCAAGTATACTATAAATTGCAGGTGAAAGAGAAGAATCATGAGTTGTTTTAGGTTCATAATAATCATAGTTTCTAATTTTTAATTCTTTACTAAACTTATTTCCTAACTGCAGCATTAAAAGTGTTACATCTGCCTGTTTGATAACCTGATAACGCCAAATAATAAGTGGATGCCAGTTTTTAACAAGAGGCAATTCAGACTCAGGAATATTATCAACCTCAATTGGATTTTTATAAAGAAATGAGTCATCCTGTGGAGTTATCTCTAATTTTTCATTATAAGGAAGATAAATATCTTCTTTTATCTCTTTCATATTCTCAATTTCTTTTTCCGTTAACTCAATTCTTTCTGCAAGTCGGTTATATTTTTCTGGAGATTTATTTTTAATTATTTCTATCATTTTAACAGCTGTATCCAGATTGAATTTAGCCATATAATTAGTGTAGGCATTATTATTTACCCCTGGCTTGTATTCATCAGGTCCACAGACTACATTAAAACAGAATTTATTGTCTTTCATTGGAATATAACTACCCAGACTGAGCCACATGCGTGCTGTTTCAATTAAAATTTCCAGTCCATAATTTTCGATAAATTCCCGATCTCTACTTACCTGATAATAAAGGTTAACTGCATAGGCAATATCCGCATTAATATGATATTGAACTGTTGAGCCCATAAAAAAACCGGAAGCCTCTTCTCCATTTATTGTTCTCCAGGGAAATAATGCCCCTTTAAGTTTCATTCTCCTGGCGTTTTTTCTCGCCTTCTCGAGAGTATTATATCTAAACAGAAGTAAATTTCTAGCTACTTCCGGACGCTGAAAAGCATAAAAAGGAAGTATATAACTTTCTGTATCCCAGAAATAATGGCCTTCATAATATTCTCCACTAATTCCTTTAGCTGCTACACTGGTCTGACCATCTTTTCCGGCTGCCTGCAAAATATGAAAAGCATTAAATCTAAATGCCTGCTGGAGTGAATCATCTCCATCAATTTTCACATCTACATCCTGCCAGTATCCTGACATAAATTCTGCCTGTTCTTCAACCAGATTTTCAAATCCTGTAATAGAAGCTCTGGCAGCCGAAGCTCTGGCATTACTAAGCGGATTCTCTCCTTCTTCCTGACTGTGATTTACACCAACAATTTTATCAATTGTGTATTCTTCTCCCTCAACTGCACTAATATCAAATATCCAGTCAACTCGATTGTCCGAAGAACGTTTTTTTACTTCAGAATTCTCTTTAGAAAAATCATCAAGTAAATGTTCAGCAACATAGGCAACCTTAAAATCTGTACTTTTAACCCTGTGTAAAAGATAACCGGTATTAGTATCAACCTCAGTTTCCATAACTTCTAGAGCCTTTTTATCTCGCAAATGATGGTGATTACTGACATCACCATTAATAGCAGAGTTAACACTAATCTTACCGGAAAAATTAACTGCTTTGAACTGATATCTTATTGCACCAATATGCTCTCTACTTAAAGAAATTAAACGAGTAATTTTGATTTCTATTTTTCTTCCCTGACGATCTTCCCAGAGCACTTTCCGCCTCAAAACTCCCTGCTTTAAGTCAAGCTCGCGCTTATAATCTAAAATTTGACCTTTTAAAAGATTCAATTTTTCTTCATTAATGTATAAATTCATTTCACTCCAGTCGGCTAAATTTACCATTGTCTGTCCTTTTTTAGGTAAATTTGGAGCTTCCTCACCATAAATTATCTCTTCTGAGGCATAAACTCCATTAATATAAAAACCGGGAGTTGTAGTATCTTCACTACCTGGATAATCTTCTTCAATAGTTCCACGCAATCCCATATAACCATTACCCAGAGTAAAAATTGCTTCATTATGATGATTATGTTCTGTTAAAAATTCTTCCTCGGTAATCTTCCAGTCCTGAGATGGATAAATTGCTTCTTTATCCATCTTTCTGGCATGATATGTTCTCAATTATGTCCCCTCCTATTATATTATTCTTAAATTATTTTATTCCCTAACTTTGAGAGAATATATGTCAATATTAATTTCCCGAACATTAATACCTGTATTATTTTCTAGATGTTCTTTTAAAGCAGATTTAAATTTAAGGGCAAATTTTTTAATTTTTAGCCCATAATTAATTTCCAGAGATAAATTAATAAATAATTGGTTATTTGTTTCTTCAACTTTAATTTTTTTGAAATCCGTTATTTCTTGATATTTTTTAATCCAATATTCAATCAAATCAACCAGAACTCGGTTGCTTATACTTAAATTCCCATAAAAACTAAACTTTGGTCTTACAATACTTTTTTCGTGTCTGACAGTCTGATTATCTTTTTTAAAAAAAAGTTCTAAAGAATGAAGTAAATAACCAGAAAAATCTTTTTCAACCTCAATAGTGGGGACTGGTATTACATGTTTCCCTTCATTATTTCGCACTGAAAGAGCTGTTTCTATTTCTTCAGCTGAAGAAATCTCTTTGATATCTATGTATTGATCAATTCCGCCCAGTTCCAGTCTCTCTTCAATTCTCTCAACCATTCCAATTGAGGTGCCCAAAATTAATATTTTATTTTCATTAAGTTTTTTTAAACATTCTTTAACGTCTTTTGTCTGTTTCTCATCAAAAAATAGAGCCCGTCTGATGGCCCCCATTTTACTTTCTTCCCTTTTCGCAGAACTCCCCGCCATAATTTTACCAGCATATATTAAAAGCCCATCATCAACAATCAAAGGAATCTGATACTGATTTGCCAGCAAAACTGCACGATGACTTTTACCTGTTCCACTGGGTCCAACAAGAGCATATACTTTCATCTTTTTTAAAATTACCTTCTTTCCTTAAAAATATAAATAGTTGACCTCAGGTTGATTATATATTTTTTTAGAGTTAATTTCAATTTATTAAGCCGATTCTCTAATAATTAAATCAGCCGGTAATAATATATGCCGTGAATTCAAATCTGTTTTATTTATCTGACTAATTAATAATTCCATTGCTTTTTTTCCTTTTTCAATACTGGGATTTTTTATTGTTGTTAGTGCAGGTTCAATAAACTCTCCCAATTTTATGCCATCATAACCAATAACAGCAATTTCTTCGGGAATAGATATTTCAGCTTCCTTTAAAGCCTTAATAACTCCAAGGGCCATTAAATCATTGGCAACAAAGACAGCCGAAACTTCATCTTTAATTTTTATTAATTCTCTGGCCGAAAAATAAGCTCCTTCTTCTGTAAAATCAGAATTAATAATTAATTGATCTTCAACTTCAAGATCATAATCATTTAAAGCATCTAGGTATCCCATAAGTCTATATTTCCCTGCAACCAATTCTAAAGATCCTGTTATTGTAGCTATTTTCCTGTGCCCCTTTTTAATCAAATATTCCACAGCCTGATAAGCTGCCAGTCGATTATCAGTATCAATCCAGTAAATATCTTCATTAATCATCGGATTACCATTAAAAACAAAAGGGGTATTAGTATTTTTTAGAAATTTTACTCTCGGATCATTAAAATTAGGTTCTGTTAAAATGACACCATCTGCTTTTATATTTTTAAAAATCTTTTTAAATAATTCAATATCATTTTTATAAAGACTTTCCCCATTTTTTAAAATAGCAAAAACTATCCGTACTGTCACAAGGGTAAAGAAAGCCTTAAATTCTTTTGTGATCGACGTTTTTTGT
>NZ_QPJF01000059.1:284-5487 GCF_003337665.1 Halanaerobium sp. ST460_2HS_T2 | reverse complement strand
AAAGGATAAGGGTGTGACTGAATATTCTGTAGATAGTATAGTTTCTCAATAACTTAAATTTGACAATGCTTAAATATTTTTATGCAATGCTAGTGTAGTAAAATAAAACAATATTCCTAAATTTATATATATTTTTGTTATTTTATCAGAAAAACTAGAAATTAAAACTGCTATCTTATCATATTTGCTTAATAAATGTGATTGAGTTAAAATTTGATCAATCTTTTCCCTATCTATGTACTGATTTTTAACTAAACTGGTTACACATGGTATCATTTTTTCATTTTCCATTATACTATCATAATATTTATTATAAAAATTAGTTTTTTTGTAATTATTTATATTTTTAATACCAATATATTTATCAATAAACTCTTCAGTATATGCCAAAGTCACTGTATCCCAAGTGCGTTTATATATTTCTTCATCCTGCAACAAAATCGGAAAAGGATCAATAGCTAATCTTAATACCGCAATAGCACCTATACAACTTTTTATATAATTCAAAAATTCATCTCTAAATTCTCCTTTGTTTCTTTTGTGCTTTATATGAATATAAAAATTATTAAAACCCTGCTTATGTACAAGTTTATTTAACCTATTCTTTGTTTTTTCTAATTCATCAAAGTATTTATTCATATTTTCTTTCATATCTAAAAAAACATCTTTATTTTGTTTTAAAAATATTATCATTTGACTAAACATAGGGAAATCACTTTGAGTATCCCATTCTTTAAGTTTTTCCTTTCTCTTTTCAGGGTTTAATTCAGTTAAATAAACCATGGTAGTTGAAATTTCTAAGGACTGTCTTAGTGAATAAAATGAGCAATCAAAATAACCTTTTTCAAATAAAACAATTGCATTAATTACTAACTGTACTGACTCAAAAATAAAATTATTAACAAATTGAGTATCAATTCGTCCCGTAAAGCTGTCTTCTATAATTCTTAAATCCTGAAAAAATTTTTTCTTATTTGGAAGTTTAATAGGTATTAAATTTTTCCCTTCCCTAAATTTGGTTATTTCAGATTCAAAACTCATTAAATCACCTCTTGATTTTAAACTTAGCATTTCACATAACGTCCCTGGGATTTGCGCTCGTGCCTGATTCCGCAGGAACTGGCGTAAAGCTTGCTTTTTCATATCCGTGATTGGTCAGTCTGCAAGCTTTATGACAGAAGGCATGACGCCAATCCCATGTTATCCGAAGTAATGCTAATTATTCAAAATATATTTCTTCTTTAAAATTTATTTTATATGAGTTATTTTCTATCATTTTTTGTAATGTAGCTAAAACAATACTTAAACCGAAATCACATGAATCACCAACATTCATCCAATTTGTAATTATATCTTTATTAAGTAAATCATTTTTAACAGGATGAGAAATATTAAAATCTCCATGAACAAATCTACTCCTAAGATTATAAAACTTATTGATTTCTTTTTTTATTTTTTTCTTTGAAATTGCTGGGAATTCTAATGCTTTTAAAATTCTATTTCTTAAAGTTGAACTAATAGAACCTCTTGGAGTATCAAAAAGAGATTCTAATGAATGAGCTAACCACATTACTGTTGACAGATCTAAATTATTATATTGATAAGCAATATTTAACAATGCAAATAAACTATTTTCTAATCTTGATTTTCCTATTACTTTGAACATGATTTTTTGTTTTGAGAACCAATCCCATGTTTTTTTAATAGGAATACTTTTAATTTCAGGCCAACCAACATCTAAACTTTTTACCCATGCTCTTTCAAATATTTCTCCATTAAATATAATTTCAGGAAATCTGTTTTCATCTATTAACTCTATTTTTATGTTACAAGCTCCTGGAACAGATAAATTAATAATAAGAAAAAAATTATATAAAAAAATTTCTAAATAATGATTTAGATGGCCTACATTATTTTCTGCAGAAATCATACATTCAGTAATTACTTTATTTTTTAAATTCTTTATTTTTTTATAAAATTTTTCTTTCTCTTTATCACTTAGCTTAAAATATTCATTTGTAGATATATTATATTTTAAATAATATTTAATAAAATCTAAAACTGGTTGCCAATTTATTTTAACCAAAAACTTAGTGTCATCAACTTCAAAATTAATTTCTGAAAAGTCTTTTTGAATTGTTTTCCAAATTTTTAGATAAGAATTAGATATAGCTGAATTAGTTTCACTTACAGTTCTTACACGAAGTTTTAAATTCAGTTTAAATTCTTTGGAAATCAAAAATATAGCCTCCTTCTGTTTTTATTAAAAACAGCATTATTTCGGATAACGTATCAGGTTTTTACGAAGTCCGTCGTGTATATATGAAACTAATATAAAACTATAGTATCATTGCTGAAAGTTGTAATCTATCTGTAAAAGAAAGAAACAGGATTTCGTTAAAAACCATGTTAGGCGATCGTGCGGACAACGCAAACTAGTATTAGTCCTCCCTGCGTTCTGCTAAATAAAGACCTTGTTGTTTTAATTTTTTTATCATCTCGTATATATTTATACCATTCACTTCAATAACTTCTCTTCTGCCTGGTGTTTTCTTTGAAAAATTAGACCAAACGGTTTTGACTTTATCTACTTTTTTTATATTATTGTGTTGCAATAAATCTTCAAATTTTCTGGTATTTTCACAATATATATAAAACACTTTATATGGTCCTATATATATTTCTTCAGTTTTTTCATGTGATCCAAATCCAAAGTTGATTTCACCATCATTTACTAATAATTCTTTATATTCACTGAAGATATGTTTTAAATCCACTAATGTTAAGCCATCAAGATAAAATACATCCTTATGAAGAGGATCATATTTCTTTTTTCTTAATTTTTGTTCGACCTTCTGATTTGTTCCATGTTCTAATACTAAAAATCCTGGAAGTGTAATTAACTCTACTAAACACAAAAATAAATCTGTAATATTTTCTGCGCTAACATTTACTATGATTTTTGAGTAATTATTAATAGTCGTAATACTATAACTCTCATAAATATCATTTAAATTGGGAACAGAAACTCCTTGAACAACCTGAAAATTTTTTGTCATTTTTATCACTCCAATATTCTCAGCATGTCGCCTAACGTAACCGTATTTCCGAAGTCAGTCAACCCTTAGATAACTCCTATCTTGGGTTGACTGATTTGGGTGCAGAGACGAAGGAACGAAACCGGAAATATTTTGTTAAGTGATGTATGCTGCCAAGCAGGACAGATTGGGAGGTCCAAGGAGGGACCCGATCTTTCCTGCGCTCTGCCCTCGTAGTTACTCCTATTTACTTTTTTTTGGAAGATTAATTTAGAATACTTTTCTATAACTCAATTTTAAAGTAATATGAGAGTCGCAGTCCTACTTATCTTCATAACTCAATTTAATTTCATTCGGAAACAAAATTTTAAGATAATCTCTTCCAGCATATAGAATACGATAGATAGATACAAATTTATCATCCGCTCGGTAAAATATAATATAATCTCCTAATACTAAGTATCTAAAGTCAGTTTTTATATTCACTTTTGCTGACAAGTCTGCTCCCATCATAGGAAATTCTTTTAATTTCTCATAACTCTCTATAATTTTACGTACTACCTTTATTGCTGCTGTAGGATTTTCTAACTCTTTTGTTATATAATCTTTAATCTCTATCAAGTCTTCTGTTGCTAAGGGATTAATTCGTAATTTTAGCATTATATTTATATCCCCAGTTTTTCTTTTACCTGATCTTCATTCATCCAATCATCATTAGATTTAACTCTATTTTCAGATTCTATCAATTTTGAAAGTAGTTTTATGGTAGCTTGAGTTTTTTCATACTCTTCAATATCAATGATTGCAAATTTGCCTCTGCCGTTTTTAGTTAAAAATACTGGAGAACCCTCTGCTATATCTTTTAACACTTCATTATAATTTCTTAATTCTGAAACTGGTTTAATGTTAGGCATATTAATCAACTCCTATAATTATTATACCCTTATTTTACTTAAAATTCAACGTAATATTTTACAACATTCTATTATGTTTAAATTTTAAAAATGTCCTATGCTAAGTCAAAAAAGTAGGAGGTACGAGGAGGTGCCTGCTTTTTTGACATACACCCCCGTCATACTATTATTTCAACTGCAGCATATTTCACTTAACGTAACCGTATTTCCGAAGTCAGTCAACCCTTAGATAACTCCTATCTTGGGTTGACTGATTTGGGTGCAGAGACGAAGGAACGAAACCGGAAATATTTTGTTAAGTGATGTATGCTGCCAAGCAGGACAGATTGGGAGGTCCAAGGAGGGACCCGATCTTTCCTGCGCTCTGCCCTCGTAGTTACTCCTATTTACTTTTTTTTGGAAGATTAATTTAGAATACTTTTCTATAACTCAATTTTAAAGTAATATGAGAGTCGCAGTCCTACTTATCTTCATAACTCAATTTAATTTCATTCGGAAACAAAATTTTAAGATAATCTCTTCCAGCATATAGAATACGATAGATAGATACAAATTTATCATCCGCTCGGTAAAATATAATATAATCTCCTAATACTAAGTATCTAAAGTCAGTTTTTATATTCACTTTTGCTGACAAGTCTGCTCCCATCATAGGAAATTCTTTTAATTTCTCATAACTCTCTATAATTTTACGTACTACCTTTATTGCTGCTGTAGGATTTTCTAACTCTTTTGTTATATAATCTTTAATCTCTATCAAGTCTTCTGTTGCTAAGGGATTAATTCGTAATTTTAGCATTATATTTATATCCCCAGTTTTTCTTTTACCTGATCTTCATTCATCCAATCATCATTAGATTTAACTCTATTTTCAGATTCTATCAATTTTGAAAGTAGTTTTATGGTAGCTTGAGTTTTTTCATACTCTTCAATATCAATGATTGCAAATTTGCCTCTGCCGTTTTTAGTTAAAAATACTGGAGAACCCTCTGCTATATCTTTTAACACTTCATTATAATTTCTTAATTCTGAAACTGGTTTAATGTTAGGCATATTAATCAACTCCTATAATTATTATACCCTTATTTTACTTAAAATTCAACGTAATATTTTACAACATTCTATTATGTTTAAATTTTAAAAATGTCCTATGCTAAGTCAAAAAAGTAGGAGGTACGAGGAGGTGCCTGCTTTTTTGACATACACCCCCGTCATACTATTATTTCAACTGCAGCATATTTCACTTAACGT
>NZ_QPJF01000059.1:0-191 GCF_003337665.1 Halanaerobium sp. ST460_2HS_T2 | reverse complement strand
TATGCTAAGTCAAAAAAGTAGGAGGTACGAGGAGGTGCCTGCTTTTTTGACATACACCCCCGTCATACTATTATTTCAACTGCAGCATATTTCACTTAACGTTACTGGGATTCGCGGTGTGCCCGATGTCCACAGACCTGGTGCAAAGTTAGCTTTCATATCCACAATTGTTCAAGTGCTAACTTTGTGCC
>NZ_QPJF01000058.1:0-5528 GCF_003337665.1 Halanaerobium sp. ST460_2HS_T2 | reverse complement strand
AAAGGATAAGGGTGTGACTGAATATTCTGTAGATAGTATAGTTTCTCAATAACTTAAATTTGACAATGCTTAAATATTTTTATGCAATGCTAGTGTAATTTTATATAAAATTACAACATATAATTAATGGAGGGGAATAAAAGTGGAAAATCTAGAAAAAACTTATGATCCGGCCAGAACGGAAGATAAATGGTATGAATACTGGCTGGAAAACAATTATTTTGCACCAAGAGAAAAGAGAGAAGATGAGAGGGGAACCTTTAGTATTGTAATGCCGCCCCCTAATATTACCGGTCAGCTGCATATGGGTCATGCTCTTGATAATACACTGCAGGATATATTAACCCGCTGGAAGCGAATGCAGGGTTACCGATCTTTATGGCTTCCTGGAACTGATCACGCCAGTATTGCAACAGAGGTTAAGGTTGTAGATAAGATGAGGGAAGAGGGAATAGAAAAAGAAGATATGACCAGGAATGAATTTTTGGAAAAGGCCTGGGAATGGAAAGAAGAGTATGGAACCAGAATTACAAATCAGCTGAAAAAAATGGGATCTTCCTGTGATTGGTCCAGGGAACGATTTACTCTGGATGAAGGCTGCTCAGATGCGGTAGAAGAAGTATTTATCAAATTGTACGAAGAGGGTCTAATCTATCAGGGAGATTATATTGTTAACTGGTGTCCCAGCTGTCACACAACTTTAAGTGATATTGAAGTTGAACATAAAGAAACTGAAGGAAAGTTTTATCATTATAAATATCCCTATAAAAATAGAGAGGGGTATATTACCATTGCCACCACAAGACCAGAAACAATGCTTGGAGATACTGCTATTGCAGTTCATCCTTCTGATGAACGCTACAAAGATCTGGTAGGAGAAAAGGTTATTGTACCGCTTATAAATAGAGAAATAGAAATTATTGCTGATGAATATGTAGATAGTGAGTTTGGAACCGGTATGGTTAAGGTTACCCCGGCCCATGATCCCAATGATTTTGAAATTGGCCGCCGCAATGATTTGGAAATTGTAACAGTAATTGATGAAGATGCTAAAATGACCGAAGCTGCCGGGGAAGCTTATGCAGGTCTGGACCGATATGAAGCTCGTAAAAAGGTGATTGAAGATCTAAAAAAAGAAGGTTTACTTGTTAAAATTGAAGATCATGTGCATAATGTTGGCGAATGTTATCGCTGTGATACAGTAATTGAACCGTTAATTTCCAAACAGTGGTTTGTTAAAATGCAGCCGCTGGCAGAGCCTGCGATTGAGGCGGTAGAAGATAGTGATATCAAATTTGTTCCCGACCGTTTTTCCAAAGTGTATATGAACTGGATGAACAATATCCGGGACTGGTGTATTTCCAGACAGCTCTGGTGGGGCCATAGAATTCCTGTTTATTACTGCAATGACTGTGATGAAGTAATTGTAAGTAAAGAAAAGCCGGAAAGTTGTCCCAACTGCGGCAGCAGCAATTTGCGTCAGGATGAAGATGTATTAGATACCTGGTTTTCATCTGCTCTCTGGCCATTTTCAACCTTAGGCTGGCCTGAAGATACAGAGGATCTGGAGAGTTTTTATCCAACAGATGTTTTGGTAACTGGTAGAGATATTATTTTCTTCTGGGTGGCCCGGATGATCTTTATGGGACTTAAATTCCAGGATCAAAAACCTTTTTCAGATATCTATATCCATGGTTTGATTCGTGATGCACAGGGAAGAAAAATGAGTAAATCCCTGGGTAATGGAATTGATCCTTTAGATATCATAGACCAGTTTGGAGCAGATGCACTGCGTTTTACTTTAATTACAGGTAATACACCCGGTAATGATATGCGCTTTAGAGAAGAAAGACTTGAAGCGAGCCGCAACTTTGCCAATAAAATCTGGAATGCCTCTCGCTTTGTATTAATGAATCTGGAGGATTTTGATCTGAAGAAAGTTGAAGAAGCTGATTTAAAACCAACACTGGCTGATGACTGGATGCAGAGTCGTCTAAATACAGTAGCAGGGGAAATTGATGATGCTCTAGAACGCTATAACTTTGGAGAAATGTCGAGTTCTTTATATGATTTTATCTGGAATGAATTTTGTGACTGGTATATTGAGCTTTTGAAGGCCAGATTATATCAGGATGAAGATCCCAAAGCCAAATTAACAGCTCAGTATTATGCTCTTAACACTTTAGAAAGTTTGCTCAGACTTCTGCACCCGGTAATGCCATTTATTACAGAGGAGATCTGGCAGAAATTACCTGGAACAGAAGGAACAATTATGCGGGCCCAGTATCCTGAAAAACAAGTAAGTGGCTTAAACCCAGCGGCTGAGAAAAAAATGGAACTGGTAATGAGTGTTATTAAATCAGTTAGAAATATTAGAAATGAAATGAAGGTTAATCCAGGCCGTAGAATCAAAGCTCTGCTTGTTGCTCCGGAGGCTAAAATTGAAATTCTTAATGAGGGTAAAGATTATATAGAAAATTTAGCCCGCATTAAGGAGCTAATAATTGGGGGAGATGAGCTTGAGCGACCCGATAAAGTTTCAACTTCAATTGTTAAAGAAGTAGAAGTAATTTTGCCGCTGGAGGGTATGATTGATATTGATAAAGAAATTGAGAGAATGGAAAAAGAAATAGAAGAAATGGAATTTGAAATAAAAAGAGCAGAAGGTAAATTAAACAATGAGGGTTTTGTTAATAATGCTCCTCAGGAATTAGTAGCTGGAGAAAGAGATAAACTCAAAGAATATAAAGAAAAAAAGAAAAAATTAATTGAACGAAAAAAAGAATTAGCTGAGTAAGTTCTAATGATATTGGCTGTCTGGATATTTACCATATTAATTTTAAGCTGCAAAAGGTAAATATATCCAGATTGCCGGTATCATTTTATTTTTTAAAAAAGGGTTTCCAACTTTTAACTAGAATAAATTTTATAGAGTAGTTAAATTTTTTGAATATTTCAATATCAGTTGGGAAGGATGAAAAAAATTATGAGAGAATTTTTAGAATTAAATCCACCAGAAAAATTCTGGGAAGAGATAAAATCTTTTTTAAAGACTAAAATAATTAAGACAGAAAAAATAAATTTAGATAATGCTCTGAGTAGAGTTTTGGCAGATGATATTTATTCACCTATTGATCTACCTCCTTTTAGTCGATCAACAGTTGATGGCTATGCAGTTAAAGCTGCTGATACTGCAGGCGCTTCTGCTTCTATGCCGAGCTATTTTAAATTAATCGGTAGTATAAAGATGGGAGAAAAAACTGAACTTAAGCTTAAAAGTGGCGAAGCAGCAGCTATTCCAACGGGGGGGATGCTGCCAGAAGAAGCAGATGCTGTTTTGATGATAGAGGATACAGAAAAAATTAATCAAAATACAATTGAGAGTTTTAAATCACTGGCAGTCGGTGAGAACCTAGTTCAAAAAGCGGAAGATATTGCTGCTGATGAACTTCTTTTTAAAAAAGGTCATAAACTAATGGCTCGTGATATTGGTGCGCTGGCCGGTCTTGGGGTTACTGAGTTTGAAGGTTTTAAACGGGCAGAAGTATCAGTTATTTCTACCGGTGATGAACTAATTTCTGCTGAAGCAGATGCTAGAGCTGGACAGATTAGAGATATTAATAGTTATTCTATAAGCGCTTATTTAAGTAAAATGGGTGCAGAAACCAAAAAAGTTGGTATTATTGAAGATGATTTTGAAAGTTTAAAGACTGCTCTCAAAAATGAACTGGATAAAGATTTAGTTTTAATTTCTGGGGGAAGCTCAGTTGGAATTAAGGATATGACGATTGATCTGCTCAATTCTTTAGGTAAGCCGGGAGTCCTTCTTCATGGCCTGGCAATTAAACCAGGTAAGCCAACAATTTTAGCAGTTATTGACGGTACAATTGTTATCGGGCTGCCGGGTCATCCTGCTTCTGCCTGGACAGTTAACAGCGTTTTAGTAGCAGAAATTGTAAGAGTTTTAAATGGAGAAAAAGAGGCAGCAGAAATCGGGATTCCAAATAATAAATATTTGATTAAAGCCGAATTAACAAGGGGATTTGTTTCTGATAAAGGTAGAGAAGAATATATACCGGTTAAAGTGCAGCGAGATAATGATAAATTGCTGGCAGATCCCCTTCTGGGTAAATCAAGTCTGATAACAAATCTTGCTTATGGTGATGCAGTGCTTAAAGTTCCCAGAACTCAAGAGGGTAAAGAAAAAGGAGAGATTGTTGAACTGATGCTGATTGAATGATTGTTCTCTTTTATCTGAAAAATATTAATATTTATTACTTAAATATAAAAAAGGAAGGAACCAGACTATGGTAAAAAAATATTTAGATAAGATATCACTGGCTGATGCCATAAACAAATTAAAAAATAATTTTAAAAGCTCAAGAACAGATATTGAAAAAATAAAAACTGCTGAGGCTGAAGGAAGAATTACTGCTAGAGGGATTAAGGCTCTGCGTTCTGCTCCCGATTATTATGCGGCTGCAATGGATGGAATAGCGGTTAAGGCCAGAATGACCGAAGGAGCCAGTGAAAGGAATCCTGTTCAACTGAAGTCAGGTCTGGATGCAGTAGAGGTAGATACCGGTGATCCGATTCCGGAACAATTTAACTCAGTCATAAAAATTGAAGAGGTTAATCAAATTGATAGAAATACTTACTCTATTGAAAAAGGGGTTCCTCCCTGGCATAATATTCGTTCAATCGGTGAAAGTGCAGTTAAAGGTAATTTGTTGGTTCCGGCAGCTCAGAGGCTAAAGGATTATGATATTGGAGCTCTGCTGGAGGCAGGAGTGGTGGAAGTTGAAGTCTACCAGAAACCGCAAATTACAATTATACCAACAGGAGATGAGCTTATTGAGGCAGCTGGAACGCCTGAAAAGGGAGAACTGGTAGAATTTAATTCTCAGATGGTGCGAGCAGCTCTTAGAAAATGGGGCGCAAAAGTTAAAATATCGGAAATAATTCCTGATCAAAAGCAATTAATTGAAAAAGCCCTGATTGAAGCAGCAGTTACAAGCGATATAATTATTATTCTTTCTGGTTCTTCAGCAGGTAGAGGAGATTATACGATTGATATTTTGAGGGAAAAAGGAGAAATTTTATTTCATGGTGTAAATATTATGCCGGGGAAACCTTTGATTGCGGCAGAAGTGGAAACAAAACCTGTTTTGGGATTACCGGGATACCCTCTTTCTGCCTGGCTTGACAACCATTTATTTATTCGAGAATTAATTTATCAGTTGCAGGGAGTTGAAGCCCCCTCATTCAATCAAATTGAAGCTAAAGTTAATAGAAAAGTAACTTCGGATATCGGTTTAGAAGAATTTTTACGAGTTAATTTAATTTTTGATACAAATGATCAGTATACAGCCATACCTTTAAAAAGAGGTTCATCAGCTATGGAATCAATTTTAAAAGCAGATGGAATAATGAAAAGACTTTCCCCATTTTTTAAAATAGCAAAAACTATCCGTACTGTCACAAGGGTAAAGAAAGCCTTAAATTCTTTTGTGATCGACGTTTTTTGT
>NZ_QPJF01000057.1:0-5556 GCF_003337665.1 Halanaerobium sp. ST460_2HS_T2 | reverse complement strand
GCTTATATTAAATAATATGAGCCAAATTCAAATTCTTTATACGGAGAGTTTGATCCTGGCTCAGGACGAACGCTGGCGGCGTGCTTAACACATGCAAGTCGAACGGTCTACCTCGACAGATACCTTCGGGTTGACGACGAGATCTAGATAGTGGCGGACGGGTGAGTAACACGTGAATAATCTGTCCTCAAGTCTGGGATAACCTGGCGAAAGTCGGGCTAATCCGAGGTAAGCTGAGAGTGTGGCATCACACAATCAGAAAAGGTGCTTTTAGCATCGTTTGAGGAGGAGTTCGCGGTAGATTAGCTAGCTGGTGAGGTAACGGCTCACCAGGGCAACAATCTATAGCTGGTCTGAGAGGACGATCAGTCACACTGGAACTGAGACACGGTCCAGACTCCTACGGGAGGCAGCAGTGGGGAATCTTCCACAATGGGCGAAAGCCTGATGGAGCAACGCCGCGTGAGTGAAGAAGGTCTTAGGATTGTAAAGCTCTGTCCTTAGGGAAGAACCGTGGATGTAGTTAATGACATCCACCTGACGGTACCTTTGGAGGAAGCACTGGCTAACTACGTGCCAGCAGCCGCGGTAATACGTAGAGTGCAAGCGTTGTCCGGAATTATTGGGCGTAAAGGGTACGCAGGCGGATAATCAAGTCAAGCGTGAAAGGTGTCGGCTTAACCGACAGACTGCGTTTGAAACTGGTTATCTTGAGTGTAACAGAGGAGAGTGGAATTCCTAGTGTAGTGGTGAAATACGTAGATATTAGGAAGAACACCAGTGGCGAAGGCGACTCTCTGGGTTAACACTGACGCTGAGGTACGAAAGCTGGGGGAGCGAACGGGATTAGATACCCCGGTAGTCCCAGCCGTAAACGATGGATACTAGGTGTTGGAGGTTCGAATCCTTCAGTGCCGGAGTTAACGCATTAAGTATCCCGCCTGGGGATTACGATCGCAAGATTGAAACTCAAAGGAATTGACGGGGGCCCGCACAAGCGGTGGAGCATGTGGTTTAATTCGAAGCAACGCGAAGAACCTTACCGAGAATTGACATCCCGTGACCATCTATGAGAGTAGAGTATAGCACTTTGTGCTACACGGAGACAGGTGGTGCATGGCTGTCGTCAGCTCGTGTCGTGAGATGTTGGGTTAAGTCCCGCAACGAGCGCAACCCCTGTTCTTAGTTGCCAGCGAGTAATGTCGGGGACTCTAAGAAGACTGCCGGTGAAAGTCGGAGGAAGGTGGGGATGACGTCAAGTCCTCATGCCCTTTATATCTCGGGCTACACACGTGCTACAATGGCTGATACAGAGGGGAGCAAAGCTGCGAAGTGGAGCAAATCCTTGAAAATCAGTCCCAGTTCGGATTGCAGGCTGCAACTCGCCTGTATGAAGTTGGAATCGCTAGTAATCGCAGGTCAGCATACTGCGGTGAATACGTTCCCGGGCCTTGTACACACCGCCCGTCACACCAATCGAGTTGGATGCACCAGAAGTCATCTGCGGATGCCAAAGGTGTGTCCGGTAAGAGGGGTGAAGTCGTAACAAGGTAGCCGTACCGGAAGGTGCGGCTGGATCACCTCCTTTCTAAGGAGAGAACGTGAGCTTGCTGTTTAATTTTGAAGGTTTATTAGTCGGTCATTAAGACCGTCATTAATCTTCTATAATATATTGAAGAAAAGAAGTTAAAGGTTTTAATGTTGGTTTTATCCAACTTCAAATCTCAAACTTCCAACTTCAAAACTGTACATTGAAAAATGCATATAGGAAATAAATTGATTAAGCTAGAAAGAGCTTATGGTGGATGCCTAGGCATTCAGAGTTGAAGAAGGACGCGACCGGCTGCGAAAAGCCGTGGGGAGCTGCTAAATAAGCGTAGATCCGCGGATATCCGAATGGGGAAACCCACCAGTGTGGAGCACTGGTATTATGTGGTGAAAGAAGTAGCCATGTAAGAACAAGCAGGAGAACTGAAACATCTTAGTACCCTGAGGAAAAGAAATCAAAACGAGATTCCCTTAGTAGCGGCGAGCGAAAGGGGAGAAGTCCAAACACATTAAGTGTAAATCTGTAGATGTTGCTTAATGTGGGTGTAGGATATAACGACTAAAAGCTACAGCTTTTAGCTGACTTAAATTTTTTACCCAGTCGAATGAGCTGGAAAGCTCAACCAGAGGAGGTAATAGTCCTGTAGACGAAAGGTAGAAGAAGTCAGGGATATATCCAGAGTATCACGGGCCACGAGAAACCCTGTGAGAATATGGGAGGACCACCTTCCAAGACTAAATACTCCTGAATGACCGATAGTGAACAAGTACCGTGAGGGAAAGGTGAAAAGAACCCCGGGAGGGGAGTGAAATAGAAACTGAAACCGTAAGCTTACAACAAGTAGGAGGGCTATTAGAAAGCCTGACTGCGTACTTTTTGTATCACGGACCGGCGAGTTACTAATCGTAGCGAAAGGTTAAGTCATAGAGATGAAGCCAGAGCGAAAGCGAGTCTGATAAGGGCGGAAGTTATGATTAGTAGACCCGAAACCGAGTGATCTATCCATGACCAGGGTGAAGCGGGTGTAAGAGCCTGTGGAGGCCCGAACCCACTTATGTTGAAAAATGAGGGGATGAGTTGTGGATAGGGGTGAAAGGCCAATCGAACTCGGAGATAGCTGGTTCTCCTCGAAATAGCTTTAGGGCTAGCCTCGATGTAAAAGTTAAATGGTTGTAGAGCACTGATTGGACAAGGGGCCCAACAAGGTTACCAAATCCATTCAAACTCCGAATGCCGTTTAATGTTCATCGGGAGTCAGACTATGTGGGATAAGCTTCATAGTCGAAAGGGAAAGAGCCCAGACCACCAGATAAGGTCCCAAAGTATATGCTAAGTGGAAAAGGAAGTGAGATCGCACAGACAACCAGGATGTTGGCTTAGAAGCAGCCACTCATTTAAAGAGTGCGTAATAGCTCACTGGTTAAGCGGTTTTGCGCCGAAAATGTAACGGGGCTAAAGCATATCACCGAAGCTGTGGATTCTGGAGGTTGGAGGTTAGAGGTTGGAAGTTAGTTAAAGATGGTGAAAAAATGATCAAAAGCTATAAAGATTTAAAAGTATATAAAAAAAGTTATAGCCTTGCATTAGAAATACATCAACTAACTCAACATCTACCAAAGACTGAGAGATATGAATTAGGAAGTCAAATGAGAAGAGCGGCAATTTCAATACCATCAAATATAGCAGAAGGTTATGGCAAAAAAAGATCTACTGCAGAATTTAAGAGATTTTTATTAATGAGTTTAGGATCCTGTAATGAGTTGCAGGTGCAAATAAACTTATGTAAAGATTTAGGGTATATCGAAGATGAAAAAGCTGATAAACTTCTTGAAAGATATGATATATTGGGAAGACAACTAAACACTATGATAGATAAATGGTTTTGAACTTTCCAACTTCCAATTTCTAATCTCCAACTTCTAGAGTGGTAGAGGAGCATTGTGTACGGAGTGAAGCTGTACCGTAAGGAGCAGTGGACTGTACAGAAGAGAGAATGCCGGTATGAGTAACGAAAAAAGGAGTGAGAATCTCCTTCGCCGAAAGTCTAAGGATTCCTGAGGAAGGCTCGTCCTCTCAGGGTTAGTCGGGACCTAAGCTGAGGCCGAAAGGCGTAGGTGATGGAAAATCTGTAAAGATTCAGATACCACTGTAAATTGATTGAGTGAAGTGGGGACGCGGCAAAGAGAGTGGAGCGTGTGACTGGAAGAGCACGTATAAGCTGAGGAGTTAGGGTAAGGAGGCAAATCCCTTTACCCGCTAATAACTTTTAGTGATGTGGAGCCAAAAGAGGCGAAGCCACTTAATGAGTCGCCAAGAAAAACCACTAACGAGATTTACAGTGCCCGTACCGCAAACCGACACAGGTAGACGGGAAGAGAATTCTAAGGCGCGCGAGAGAACCCTTGTTAAGGAACTCGGCAAAATGACCCCGTAACTTCGGGAGAAGGGGTACCCATTAGGAATACCTAGTGGGTTGCAGTGAAAAGATCCAAGCGACTGTTTATCAAAAACACAGGTCTCTGCTAAGTCGTAAGACGAAGTATAGGGGCTGACGCCTGCCCGGTGCTGGAAGGTCAAGGAGAAGGCTTAGTGCTTATGCACGAAGGTCTGAACCTAAGCCCCAGTAAACGGCGGCCGTAACTATAACGGTCCTAAGGTAGCGAAATTCCTTGTCGGGTAAGTTCCGACCTGCACGAATGGCGTAACGACTTGGATGCTGTCTCAACAAGGGACTCGGTGAAATTAAATTGCCTGTGAAGATGCAGGCTACCTGCGACAGGACGGAAAGACCCCGTGGAGCTTTACTGCAGCCTGATATTGGGTTTTGATGTAGAATGTACAGGATAGGTGGGAGACTTTGAAGCTGGCATGCTAATGTCAGTGGAGTCGCTGGTGGGATACCACCCTTTCTACAGCGGAATTCTAACTGGAGGCCATAAACTGGTCACAGGACATTGTCAGGCGGGCAGTTTGACTGGGGCGGTCGCCTCCCAAACAGTAACGGAGGCGCTCAAAGGTTCCCTCAGTGCGGATGGAAATCGCACGAAGAGTGTAAAGGCAGAAGGGAGCTTAACTGCAAGACAGACAAGTCGAGCAGGTACGAAAGTAGGACTTAGTGATCCGGCGGTATAGTGTGGAATTGCCGTCGCTCAACGGATAAAAGTTACCCCGGGGATAACAGGCTTATCTCCCCCAAGAGTTCACATCGACGGGGAGGTTTGGCACCTCGATGTCGGCTCATCGCATCCTGGAGCTGAAGCAGGTTCCAAGGGTTTGGCTGTTCGCCAATTAAAGCGGTACGCGAGCTGGGTTCAGAACGTCGTGAGACAGTTCGGTCCCTATCCGTCGCAGGCGGAAGATACTTGAGAAGAGCTGTCCCCAGTACGAGAGGACCGGGATGGACACACCGATGGTGAATCAGTTGTTCCACCAGGAGCATAGCTGAGTAGCTAAGTGTGGAAAAGATAAGCGCTGAAAGCATCTAAGCGTGAAACAGACTTCAAGATTAGGTATCTCACTTTGTTAAGAAGGTAAGATCCCTTAAAGATGATAAGGTAGATAGGCCAGAGGTGTAAGTGTAGTAATACATTAAGCTAACTGGTACTAATAGATCGAGGGCTTAATCATTATTTCCTATATGTATCTTTGAATTTACAGTTTTAATTTCAATCACCAATTAATTTTTAACGCATTTAATAACTTTTTTCAGTAAAAGAAAGAACTCGCTGCGCTCAAACAGCTTTCTTTTTTAACCTTCGAAAAAGTTATGAAATGCTAAATTAATAAGGTTCTGAAATTAAAACAGATAAATTCTGTGAGCTTTTCTCAAAGTGAAAAGATCAAGTTCGCTTTAGAAGAGAGCAGAATCACATGTAAATAACGATTTCCGGTGGTAATAGCGGAGGGGCAACACTTGTTCCCATCTCGAACACAAAAGTTAAGTCCTCCAGCGCCTATGGTACTGCATTGGTAACGATGTGGGAGAGTAGGTCGCTGCCGGTCCTTTT
>NZ_QPJF01000056.1:4648-5632 GCF_003337665.1 Halanaerobium sp. ST460_2HS_T2 | reverse complement strand
AAAGGATAAGGGTGTGACTGAATATTCTGTAGATAGTATAGTTTCTCAATAACTTAAATTTGACAATGCTTAAATATTTTTATGCAATGCTAGTGAAAATATTATCACAAAATCATTTATCTAATCAGAGAGATTTTACTGATAAAATGTTAGATTCAATTTTGGATTCAAATGGCAAAAATGGACAGGGTTTAGAATATGAAGAGTTAGAAGATATATTTAATAAAGAAATAAAAAAGACTGAAGAAAAAATAATGACTGCATTACGAAAGGAAATAAGCAACGATGATAATAATAATGATAACAAAATAGATAATTTAGAGAATGAAGTTAAAGATGTTACAAAAGAGGCTTCGAATACTATGTCTGCTTATTTAACTGTACGTAAAAATTTAAAGAAAATGTTATATAACTTAATTAATGATAGCCCATCTTACTTAGTATTGTTGAGTATTATTATTGCTGAAGAGGTTCGTTCGGTCGAAGAACTTAATGATTTAGAAAATAAATTTAATATTTATTATCCATATAAGAAGCAGATAAATAAATTAATAAAGATGAATATTTTAAAGGGGAATGAAAACAATTTTGAAATTAATCCAGACTATGAGCAACAAATAAATAATATTGTTTCAAATAATTTAAATATAATTAAAAAGTTAATAAGGTTATATGGAGATCAACCAAGGAATATGGCTGAGGCAAAAACTTTATCTAACATAGAAAAAACGATTGCAAAAAATATAAATATATGAAAAACCGCTGTTACTTCATATAACATGGGATTGGCGTCATACCTTCTGTCATAAAGCTTGCAGTTTGCCCAATCACGGATACGGAAAACGCAAGCTTTACGCCAGTTCCTTCGGAAACAGGCACGAGCGCAAATCCCAGTAACGTTATATGACATTATAGCAAAAGTTACTGCAGCTAATAAGAGCAGTAAAAAGGGTTTGGTTATCGCTGGATGAAGTGAATCTAACT
>NZ_QPJF01000056.1:0-4552 GCF_003337665.1 Halanaerobium sp. ST460_2HS_T2 | reverse complement strand
AAATCCCAGTAACGTTATATGACATTATAGCAAAAGTTACTGCAGCTAATAAGAGCAGTAAAAAGGGTTTGGTTATCGCTGGATGAAGTGAATCTACTTTCTCCGGGGTAGGGAAATAGAAACTGCTAGGTATTAACGAACCTGAGTGCATTAAGAAATAGAAGACCGTGATCAATTTTATGAGGGGTTATCGCATTATCTTCAAAACTTCAGACTGATGGTTAAGTTTTTTGCGGGCAGATCTTTTGCAAAAAAGGAGTTATAGGTTCGAAGTTTTGAAGATAAATGAAAAGCCATAGAGTCGATGGTTGCTATAACAGTCATATAACATGGGATTAACGGCATGCCCTCTGGCACAAAGTTAGCACTTGACCAATTACGAGTATGATGGCAAACTTTGCACCAGGTCTGTGGACATCGGGCACACCGCGAATCCCAGTAACGTTATGTGACATTAGGCTAACTAAGTTTTCTTCAGCTTAGAAGTATCAAGATGGATTTGTAAAATGCTCTTAGATAATTCAAAAAAGATTGATGATAACTGAAGTGATAATTCTCGAGAACATTTTACAATCAATTTAATTAAACTAAAAATCATTTTTGATAAATCTTAGTTGTGAAATTTTAATAAACTGAAAATGTAAAGCCTTAGTGGCCATTTATAAAATATTTTTTTAAATCTATACGAAGTAAGTTTCGTGAAGATCTAGAATTTTAAGTATCAATGATAATTACAGCAATAAAAATAAAGTTAAAACAGGTAAAGATTCTTACGCCTAACAGTCACGTTCGTGACATTAGGCTGGGTCAATTATTTTTATCTCTTAGAAGTTCCGAGATGGATTTATAAAATGTTCGTAGCAATAAGGAAAGAATATTATAATTATACCTGCATTTTTGCAGGTATTTTTTGCTATTAAAAGAATTATATTATTAATGTTATATTTTTATGGGAAAAACAATTAAGATCAAAGACCAGATATACAGTGGTTTTAAGCAAATATAAAATTCAAAGCAGCAATGATAAAAATAGCAATAAAAAATTAATGTTGGGCGAGAATACTTATAACCGCCTAACAGACACATAACATGGGTTTAGCGACATACCTTCTGTCACAAAACTTGCAGTCTAACCAATTACGGATATGAAAAAGCAAGTTTTTTGCCAGTTCCTGGCGGAAACAGGTACATCGCAAAACCCAGTACCGTTATGTGACATTAGGCTAACTTAGTTTTTTTATCTTAACAGTAGCAAGATGGATTTATAAAATCCTCTCAGATAATACAAAAGCATTATAATTAAATCTAATGGTTAAGATCAAAATAATTTACAGATAAACCGCTTATGAAACGTCTCAGGTGTAAAGTCTTAATGATCGAAAAGTGTAAAAAGTTATTGAGCATTAAAAAAGATTTTTAGTAAATCTTAATGAAGTAAGTTTCATGAAGATAAAAAAATCAAAGTATCAATGATAAGTACTGCAGCAAATAGTAATAATTTAATAAAAGAATAGAGATCTTAATTGATAATAAAAAGATTTATCCGCCTAACAGTCACATTCGTGACATTAGGCTAAGTCAGTATACTTAGGCGTTGAAATTACGAGATGGATTGACAAGATGCGCTTTAGAAAATCAAAAAAAGAGAAATAATAAATAAACCTGCATTTTTGCAGGTATTTTTTTCTATTACAAGAAGTATATTAATAATAAATCGATTTTGTAATAAAAAGTACTAATAAAATCTTTTGCTTAAATCTTCATGAAATAAAGTTCGTGAAGATATCAAAAAGTAATAATAAATAATTAAATATCGCGCAACAAAGAAATAATTTTATTTAAAGACCATAGAGAAGAAAAGAAGCTGGGGTGAGCAATTTATTATAGATCGCCGCCTAACAGTCACATAACATGGGATTGGCGCCATGCCTTCTGTCATAAAGCTTGCAGGCTAACCAATCACGGATACGAAAAAGCAAGCTTTACGCCAGTTCCTGACGGAACCAGGCACGAGCGCAAAATCCCAGTAACGTTATATGACATTATAGCAAAAGTTACTGCAGCTAATAAGAGCAGTAAAAAGGGTTTGGTTATCGCTGGATGAAGTGAATCTACTTTCTCCGGGGTAGGGAAATAGAAACTGCTAGGTATTAACGAACCTGAGTGCATTAAGAAATAGAAGACCGTGATCAATTTTATGAGGGGTTATCGCATTATCTTCAAAACTTCAGACTGATGGTTAAGTTTTTTGCGGGCAGATCTTTTGCAAAAAAGGAGTTATAGGTTCGAAGTTTTGAAGATAAATGAAAAGCCATAGAGTCGATGGTTGCTATAACAGTCATATAACATGGGATTAACGGCATGCCCTCTGGCACAAAGTTAGCACTTGACCAATTACGAGTATGATGGCAAACTTTGCACCAGGTCTGTGGACATCGGGCACACCGCGAATCCCAGTAACGTTATACGCAATATGAGCCAAGAAAGGGAATGGTTAATTATGAAAAGAGCAATTACATTTATAGATTTATTGGCATTTTCTAATTATGTAAGAGATAATCCGCAAGAAGCAATTAATTTATTTGATAATTATAATAATATTTTAAAAGTAAAAATTACTGACGAAAAAATTAATCCTATTAGTTCTTATACAAACTCTTTAAGAGAAATAGCAGAGACTAAAAGTATAAATAGTTTTGAATATTTCATTCCTTTTAGTGATTCAATTTTTATTTCTTCTCAAAAACCTAATAAATTTGTTAAACAACTTTCATCATTTTTGATTGATTGCTTTAAATTTACTTCAGATGAATATATTAATCCTGAAAATAAAAATAAACCAACTGAAGTAAGAGTAAAAATACCAAGACTTGATGAGAATAAGAAGCTAAACTTTGAAGAAGAATTACAAAACTGGTTTCCAGTATTATTTAGAGGTGGAATAAGTTTTGGGGAGGCCTACCCTACTAAACTAATTTCAATTTTTGATTCTGAGCCACAAATAATAAATAATTTAGTGGGAAAACCAGTTGTAAAAGCAGTAAAGTTAGAACAAGAAGTTAAAGGCCCTTTAATTGTATGTGATTGTAATTTTTATGATGAATTAAATAAGAATATAAAATACTTTTTCAAAAAAATTAAAAATAAAAATTTATATAAGTTATTATGGCCTGCTTTTAATTATATTAAAGCAAATAATGAAGATGAAATAAGAAAATTTGATGAATTGTTTTATCCAGCAGTAAGTTTATGGAAAGCAAATAACCATAAATCATATTCAATGCATTATTTTAACTTTTTAAAATTAGTTGTAGAAAGTTCATTAAGGTTTTTTGATAATATTGGAGAGCTTAGTTTCGCTAAAAATTATATAAGTAAACAAATCAAATATAAAGATTTAGATAATAAGATAGAAGAACTTTATGGCTCATACAGCGTATAACATGGGATTGGCGTCATGCCTTCTGTCATAAAGCTTGCAGGCTAACCAATCACGGATACGAAAAAGCAAGCTTTACGCCAGTTCCTGCGGAATCAGGCACGAGCGCAAATCCCAGTAACGTTATACGACATTAAACTAGATGGGTATGTTTTCAAATTTGAAAGAACGAGATGGATTTGTAAAACCCTCTCAGATAATTCAAGAGCATTAATAAAATTAAATCTATAATTTTAGATCTTATGGTTTAGATCAAAATAATTCATAATCAAATCGCTTTTGAAAAATCTGAAGTGTAAAGTTTTAATGAATGAAAAGTGTAAAAAGTTATTGAGCATTAAAAATATTCTGCTGTAAATCTTTATGAAGTAAGTTTCGTGAAGATTGCAAATTCAAAGCATCAATGATAATTATTGCAGCAAAGAGTAATAATTTAATTAAAGAGAAAAGATTTATCCGCCTAACAGTCACGTTCGTGACATTAGGCTAACTCAGTATCTTTAGTCGTAGAAGTATCGAGATGGATTGACAAGATGCGCTTTAGAAAATCAAAAAAGAAAAATAATAATTAAACCTGTTACTATGCAGGTATTTTTTTCTTTTACATGAAGTATATTAATAATAAATCGATTTCTGCAAGTAAAGCTAAATTAATAGATTTTTACTCTTCAATAATAGGGAATTTTAGTTTGCAACTTTTTGAAATATTTATTTGCAATTCTTGAGGTTGATAAAAAATATTATGAACCTTACTTCGTGAAGATCTATTAATTTTGGAATAAAAGAACAATTAATTCAATTAAACATACTCATTAGAGAGTTAATGAGTATGTTTATTAAGATAATCAAAATACTAAAAGATAAGAAATTAAAAGAGCTGTCGTTTAACAGTCGTATAACATGGGATTGGCGTCATGCCTTCTGTCATAAAGCTTGCAGGTTAACCAATAATGGATAGGGAAAAGCAAGCTTTACGCCAGTTCCTGCGGAATCAGGCACGAGCGCAAATCCCAGTAACGTTATACGCAATAGCACAGCAAGAGCTTTCTTTACATAAATACTGACTGAATCTGGGGGATAATATGCAGAAAATAACCAAAAACTTTGTTAAAA
>NZ_QPJF01000055.1:0-6158 GCF_003337665.1 Halanaerobium sp. ST460_2HS_T2 | reverse complement strand
AAGGAAGAAAACGACCATGTCAAATTAGCTGGCATAATTTAAATTACTACAAAAAACTTTTGGAAATCTCTTTGACGGGCTTAAAAACATTATATTAGCAGCTTTCGAACCAGCTTCCTGACCAAGTATGACTTTAACATACTTCTTTAAATCATAACTCTCCCATTCATCTAAAAGAGCTTCCTGATTAGCTGAAGAAACAACTGCTAGATCTGCTTTAGCTGAGATTTCAGCAAGTGATTTTTTAACTCCTATAAAAACTTTTCCCTGATTTTTTTCCAGTTTTGAAATCTCCTGATTAACCCGCTGACTCCATTGAAGTGCTAATTTAAGCTGCTGATTATTCTCATTATTTTTAATGGCTCTTTTTAAAGCAGGGTTGGATAATTCGCTGCTTTCTTGAGTCCATTTTTCAATCTGATTAATTTGGGGCAGTTGATAACCTTCTTTTTTTAATTCATTAAAAGTTTTAACCAGACCCTGAAAGCGGTTGATACCTCTGCTGTGAGAATAAAGATTAACCTTATCCCAGTGTTTCAAAAAATCTTCTTCCATCTCCTCTAACTGCCAGACTTTAACTGCCTGCGGACCAAAAGCTTTTTTATGTTTTTCAGTCATTGTATCAATCGCTGAACCATCAGAATCAATGCAGATCAGATATTCTTTTTCTTTTAGATAATTATCAATAAGGTTCATTTTTTCACCCGCTCTTATTTGTGATATATTTTACTTATACCCGGTCCAGATAGGCTTATTTGGACCGGGTACAAAAGAATCATTTCACTATTGTTTAAGCTTTATAATTATTCGGCATTTCTTCCCATCTCTTTTTTAAAAGATGAGCTGACATCTTAGGCTGCCTGTCTCTGGTAAAAGCACCTTTTTTATTGCCGTTAACTCTTAAAATACCTTCTACAGTCTGGAAGTCAGCAAAATTCCACATCTGTTCTCCAACTATTGAATTACAGTTATCAAAAACCTGATGCTGAACTTCTAAATATTCATTTTGATACTCCTCAGACCACTGAACTGAAGGTAGTTTGTGAATACCTGCCTTGGTATCTGCACCATATTCGGTCATTACAATTGGCTTTCCTTCTTTTTCCCAGCCGGCAAGTTCTTCTTCAAAATCTTTCTGAGCATATTCTAGTTCAGAACCCCCAATGATATACCAGCCGTAATAGCGATTTAGCGATATCACATCAGCAAACTGGGCTACATTACACTTGCCATAGGGGGCAGTCATAATATTGGTAAACGTAAGAGGTCTCTTTTGAGGATCAAGGCCCCGGGCAAAGGAGAAAATTTCTGCAAAGTATTCTTCTGCTCTTTTTTGAGCACTATCCGGTTCATTGGCCAGGCACCACATAACAACAGAAGCATGGTTTTTATCTCTCTTCATTAAACGCTTAATTTCTCTTTTATGATTTTTTATTGTCTGCTCGTGGACAATTTCTTTTTCAAAGAACTCCGATTCTTTACCTGTACCTGCAGCCAGGAAGTTCATATTCATATCAAAAAGTCCGACTGCAGGAGTTTCATCGATTACTACAACCCCTCTGCGGTCACACATTCGATAAAATTCTTCGTCATAAGGATAGTGTGAGGTGCGAACTGAGTTAGCTCCAATCCAGTCCAAAAGCTCAGCATCTCTGATCATTACTGCCGGATCAAAACCGCGTCCGTTAATCTCACTGTCCTGATGTTTGCCAAAACCTTTGAAATAAAATGACTCATCATTAATTAAAAAGCGGTTGCCTTTAACTTCAACTGTCCTAATTCCTACCGGCAGTGGATAATTATCGACCAGCTCTCCTGCACTTAACAGACTTACTTCCAGATTATAGAGATATCCTTCTCCAGGCTGCCAGAGCTTAACGTCTTCAAACTTCAATCTGCCTTCTGCACCTGAGTTTTGGGCAACAACTTCGCCGTCAGCGTCCTTTAATTCAACCCTTATTTCAGAATGAGAGCTGCTTTTAATTTCATATTCTACAATACCGGTACTATCATCAAAATCTGTAACTGTGCTAATGTCATAAATATAGTCCTTAGGCAGAAGCTGCAGTTTTACTGCAGAGTGGATTCCAGCATAATTAAAGAAATCAAAATAAGGGAAGAGTCTCCTTTTGCCATCATCATATTCTTTAATCTGTCCTGTAGGGATAGTTGTTAAATCTAATTCATTATTAACAACTACAACCAGAGTATTTTTGGCTCCAAAATCAGCTGCTTCATTAATAATTGCTCCAAAGGGCATATATCCGCCTTCATGTTCAGCAATTTTTTCGCCATTTAGCCAGACTTCCGCTCTGTGAGTTGCACTGCCAAAGCGCAGGTTAATATTTTTTTGCTGCCATTCTTCTGCCAGATAAAATTCTGTCTGATACCAGACGTCTCCAACATGTTCTCTAATATCTTTATCTGTAAAAAGATCATTATAACTTGAAGGAACAGGCACTTCTTTGTAATCATTTAAACCGTTCTGCCAGCCTTCTTCTCTCCCCTTTTCTTCAAAATCAACTTTAAACTTCCAGATCCCTGATAAATCAATCACCTGACGGGTTGCAGATTCAGCAGGATATAAAAATTGTGATTCCATTTTTTATCACTCCGTTTATTTAAAATTTTAAAAATATAATTATAGAGCTTCTCTAATATATATAATTTTAGAAAAGCCCTAATAATATTTCATTCATTATACTATTAATTCAAAATTATTAAGCAGTAGTTGAAGCTACAGTTTTCCTCTCATCGATTTCATCCTGAATTTCGGCCATTTTTTCTGCATCAAGAGGATAGAATTTCATAGCAATTAGAGATGCCACATGCCCGATTAATGGTAAACCAAAAACAATAAACATTATGGCAATTTCCAGCCCCTGACCAACAGGAGAGTTGGGTGGAATCTTTTGGGCACCATATCCTGCCAGTGAAATACTAAGCCCCATTATTACTGTACCTAAAGAAGAAATCATTTTATCCACAAAGGAAAAAATAGTGCCAATGAATCCAGACATAAATCTGCCTGAGCGATAAGTTTCGTAATCGGTACAGTCGGCAATCATTGGAATAACAATATTACCAGCTAACTGACTTACTGAATATTGAGCACCTAAAAGTATTAAAAGAATTAATACTTGAGTTGAAAATTCTCCTGATGCTAAAAATGGTGTAGCAACAACAAGCATTAAAACTAATATTGTTCCACCCCAGGTTAATCTAACAAAAGATTTTTTAAGACCAACTTTTTCTGCATATTTAACTCCTAAATAGGTAACTATTACAGCTGGTACTGTCACCCAGAGTGTAAATTTACCCTGAAGAGCAGTATTATATAGAATATTGGAAAAGAAGTAAACGAAACCAGCTCTTCTTGCAGTCATAGCTAATTTATCAGTAGAAGCAGCCACAATTAACATTTTCAAAGGTCTGTTGTTTTTTAATACTTCCCAGGCATCCTTAAATTTAACTTCTTTAGAATTTTCAGCCAGTCCAAAATATTCAGTTCTGTCTTTTGACCAGATACCAATAATTGCTAAGATAGTCATCACAAAAGAAGCAGCCATAAATACAATAGATACAGTTGACCATAAGGCAGGATCATTAACATTCTGAGCATATTTAGGTGCCATATAGGTCATAATAAACCAGGTACCACCAGAAAATAATAAAGTGTTATATATTGCATCAAAAAAAGTAAAAAGTGGTCTTTGAGCTGGATCATTAGTTAGAGCTGCCTGAGCTCCTTTAGTACAGGAAGTCTGAAAAGTATACCCAATAATTGCTAAACCATATAAAACTGCTGTAACAATATACTTTGTCTGTTCTGACCATTCAGGTGGGACATGAAACAGGGCTATTAGCATTACTACTAAAATAATATTTCCTACTAGCATAAAGGGACGATATTTTCCAAACTTAGTGTCAGTCTTGTCAAGTACAAACCCAATAATCGGATCGGTAAAACCATCAAACATTCTCATTGCAGTTGCTATACCACCAACAATAGCTGCTGATAAACCTAAAACATTCTGAGTAAAAAAGGCATAATACATTATTAATAAAAAGGCTGTGTTTGTAGCAGTATTATTTAAAGCAAAAAATGCAATCTGCCATTTTTCTGCGTTATGATACTTTCCCTTTTCTTTCAATTTTTCTCTTTTCTTTTTAATTTCTTTTTGATCTGGCTTATTTAACATTAATAAGTCCTCCTAGTTTTTTAATGGATTTAGTCCGGCCCTTCCGGATTGAGCTGAACTACGAAAATCATGTCTTATAGGACTTATGTTAGATTTAACTAACTCTTATATAACTTCTAATAACATTATAAAATAAAAATATTGTAATTTCGTCTCTATTTATTTGGAATTAATAAATAAAAATCCAGTTAAATTGAATTTATTCAGAAACAAATCATTAAAACCCAAAGAAAAGATAATTAACTGTTTCTTTTCTTTGGGTTTCTATTTTTTCCTATAAATATTTAGTTTTTAGTTAAATTTGAAACTGTTTTCTTAGCAGATAAAATTCTATCCCATGACTTTTAATTTCACCCTGAAGTTTATACTTACCCTCCAGATCGAGATATTCAATTCTTAAATCAGGAAATGATTTGTATTTTAAATATTTAATTTCATGATTATTCAGGTCAGAAGGAGCACCCATCTTCAACCACTGATCAAAAGCAGAACCAGAATCTCTATTCAATTTATACTGACTGAGCTTATACTTGCCTTTTAATCCATTAAGTTTAAATATAAATTTCAGGTCAGATTTATTTTCAAAAACCTGATACCTGCTATATTTGTCAATAATACTGTAATCAGCATTTTGATAACTTTTACTCAAATAAGCATAATTATAAATCAAAAATTGAAGATCATCTCCCCGGGCAGTAATTATATAATTATCACCCTGTGCAATAATCTTATCTCCCAGTTCTGATAAAACTATATAGGCATAATAACCAGATTTTTTAATTCCCTCTGTATTCATTAATCCTCTGCCACCAAAAAATGGTAATTCGTTAATCGGCCACTCCGAAATTAAATCTGATAAATTTAAATAACCCAGCCCATCTAAATAATCCTGAAGTTTTAAGGCATTATCAATTATAAAATCTGACATAAAAGCAGTATCATGTACCAGTTCTTTTGCATTCCAGCTGACATTCCAGCGGGTTGCTATTAATTCTGCCTCCGGATAATAATCCTGCAGCAGTTTTTTTATTTTTTTAGACATCTTTATTGAGTAATCCTTTTCTTTAAACTTAAATTTAATATCTTCCAGGGTACTTTCCTTATAAAATTGACTCATATCAATTTCTTCTTCGATTACTGGCACTGAATTATGATAGAGATTGATATTATAAAAATCTACAGCAATATTATTTTTTTCTGCATATTTCAAAAATTTTTGAGAAAGAAAATTTTCTTCAAAAAATGTTTCTGAAGCCGGTCCAACTCGCAGTAATTTAGAAATACCTTTTATTTTCTCAGCTGTCCTGGCATAAAATTCAAAATATTCAAGCTCTGTTCCAGCCCAGTGAAAACCCTGATGAGGAAATTCAGTCCAGACCTGAAAATACCAGCTTTTTACCTCTTCAATACTATATCTATTAATCAAATGTATTATAAATGCATTAATCAGCTCAAGCCAGGCTTCTATTTTTTGAGGTGGCGAAAAATTAGCCTGATAATAAAAAATAGTTTTATCTTTTTGACTGGCCAGTAGCTCAGGCATAAAACTTAAGGTAATAAATGGTTTTAAATTATTTTCTAAAATAAAATCTATTATATTATCAACAAGTTTCCAGTTATAATGGATGTTTTCCAGACTATCACCTTTACAAACTTCCAGATCATCATTAAAGATACCTTCAAAACGTAAATATTCAAAATTTATCTCCTGCTGAAGCTCTCTAATCTGATGGCGTAGATTTGAATCCAGAATACTTTGAGCTGTTCCAGCATTAATTAGTTTTTGCCAGACAGGCCTTACATTTTTTATTCTCTCTGACTCAATTAAGTTAATTTCACTCTCTATTTTTTTAACCTGACTCACTAGCATTGCATAAAAATATTTAAGCATTGTCAAATTTAAGTTATAGATAAAGTATACTATCTACAGAATATTCAGTCACAACCTTATCCATT
>NZ_QPJF01000054.1:0-7077 GCF_003337665.1 Halanaerobium sp. ST460_2HS_T2 | reverse complement strand
GAAATGAAGTTTAAATATACATTTGAAAGATAAAACCCTACTAAAGAAATATTAATTAACTTCTATAGTAGGGTGGCCGTCAGGCCATTTTGTTCAATACTGGAAAACTGAGAAAAGATCCAGTATATTATAAAAATCTGGAAAAGAAATTAGCTTAAGAGGAGGCTGAGTTATGGTAGAACAGAATTCAAAAGATTTTTTGTCAACTTTAACTAAAAATGACCTCACTGAAATCAGACAGTACTGGGAGTTTGGAGGAATCGGTTAGTGAATTAATAAAAGTCCTTGCTCAAAGGATTAAATCTCAGCTGATCTGTCTGGGCAAAAAAATTAATAAGATTTAATCTATAAACTATTTTTTGGAAGAGAATAACTTGATTGAAAAGCTGAATTATTTTAAATCAAAGCTGATTAAAAAATTTACAGGGACTGATTATATGCAGATTAATAAATATCTATTAATATTGTTTATTTTAATTTTTCTTATTTTGCCAATAAGAGTTGGGGCTGAATCTCCTTCACTTAGAAATATAGCACTTGACTCAAAAATATATGATTATTTGAGCTATTTAGAAGCAAAAGGAGAAATATCTCCAGTATTTACTGGTTCATTTCCATTAAGCTATGCTGAAGTTGAGCAGGTACTTATAGAACTGGGAAAAAAGAATGAATTAACTTCAGTTCAAAATAGAATATATAATTACCTTGCTCAGGAATTAAAAGCCGGTAGTTCTTTAGCTGATAAGTTTTATTACAGCAATCAGCTTAACGGTCGCTTTTTAAATAACTCAGAGGATAATGACTCTGGTCTTAATTTAAAGTCAGCAATCTGGACAGGGCCTAATGAACACTTTTTTGCAGAAACAAGACTTGAATTAACTGCAGGCAGAAAAGGAAACTATGGAGGCTTATCACTATATCTGGGATTCAACTGTAGGAGAAGATAGAAAGGAAGATTATGGTACAGCTGAAGCAGGTCCAAAAACAGCATTTTTAACAGGGGTTTATCTGCCCTTTGAAGTAGAAAAGCTCTTTTACAGCTTCAAAGCACAATACACTGAGTTTGATCATACAACTTACACCTTTCCCTATGATCAGGATCTTGTTTATAAGTATGGAGAAAGCTGGCTCGGCCACTGGGGAGGTCCTGATTCAAAGTCATTGGTGCTTGAGCTGAAGGGAGATTATGCAAATGGATGGGAAGCTAAAATGAGTTATACAGCTTTAAAAAAAGGAGTAAAGATTAGTCCGGAAAAAGACCTTGATATTTATACCCTTAGAGCTGCTAAATCTTTAAATAAAAATAAGAAAATAACAGCCTATCTGCAGAGAAGTATTGGTGATGATTTTTTAAAGGCGAAGCTGATACTTTTGCTTTAGAATATTAGTATAATTTTTAACTAATTATCTGTTACTAGTATTTTATTAAAAGAAATCGAATATTAAATTAATGTTGATTCTCCTACTGCTGGATAAAAATTCAGTTAGTAGGAGTTTTGTTTAACTAATATCTTATTTTTTGATAAAGTTAAATGTTAAAATCTATATCTAAATATAAAAAAATAAAAAATATTTTTAAAATTATGCAGGAAAACTAAAAACAATAGAGAATAAATATAATATCATGTCTATACAAAGATTTATTTTTGTATATACAAGAAGTGTTGGGAGGGAATTATTATGCTGAACAGAAATTCAGACAAACCTCTTTTTGAACAAATAAAAGAGGAAATAATGGAAGAAATCAAAAATTTGGAGCCACATTCTAAGATTGAATCTGAACCAAACTTAGCTGAAAAATATAAGGTTAGCAGAGGTACAGTCAATAAAGCTATAAATGAATTATCAAATGAAGGCAGATTATATAGAATTCCTAAAAAAGGAACTTATGTTTCTAATAGAAAAATTAAAAGAAGTTTTGAAAAATTACCAAGTTATAGTGAAGATATTAAAAATAGAGGTTTTAAACCGGGAGCTTTATTAATTGAGTTAGAAAAAATAGTTCCAAGTGTTAAAATAAAAAGCATTTTAAATCTCGGCACTAATGGTCTTGTTTGGAAGATTAAAAGAATTAGAACAGCAGATGAAGATCCACTACTATTATCCACATCTTATTTACCAGTAGAACTTGTACCTGAGATTACACGAGAGGAAGTCCTGGGCTCTTTATACCAGACTTTAGAAAAAAAATATGGAAATAGACCTTTATGGGCACATGAAGTTTATACTGCCGTTAGTGCAAATACAGTAAATGCATCATTATTAAATATTAAAGAAGGAAGTGCTTTAATATTTTCTGAAAGAATCTCTTATAACGGAAAAGAAAGACCAATTGAATATGCTGTAAGTTATATAAGAGGTGATGT
Source organism: Halanaerobium sp. ST460_2HS_T2 (assembly GCF_003337665.1). Taxonomy (NCBI): domain Bacteria; kingdom Bacillati; phylum Bacillota; class Clostridia; order Halanaerobiales; family Halanaerobiaceae; genus Halanaerobium; species Halanaerobium sp. ST460_2HS_T2. The sequence continues at coordinate 4,711 of NZ_QPJF01000054.1, read as the reverse complement.
TTATGAAATACACATAGATATCAATCACCCTGAATTTAATAGTCAGAAAGAGCTCAGAACTAATAATTTGGAGGAAGATAAAAATGAATAAAGAGCTTTTTATGGGAATTGATGTTGGGACTTCAGCTGTAAAAATTTTAGTTGCAGATAGACAGGGTAGTATAGTTAGTTCAGGAAGTAGTTCTTATAAGATAGATAAAATAAAAGATAATTATGCTGAACAAAATCCTGAAATTTGGTGGCAAGCTGTAAAAAAAATTTTAAGTAACTTAGATTGTAATTTAAAGGATGTAAAAAGTATTGGAATGTCGGGACAGTTAAATGGGATTGTTTCAATTAAAGAAAATGGTGAAATAGTTAGAAATGCTATCATCTGGTTGGATCAAAGAGCAGAAAAAGAAGTTGAGTATTTAAATAATAACTATCTTGACAAAATAAAAAAATATACTTATAGCAAGCCAGGTACCATCTATAGTTTAACAAAGCTATTATGGTTAAGAAATAATGAAGAAGAAAACTTTAAAAATACATATAAATTTTTGGCGGTAAAGGATTATATAAGCTATAAATTAACAAATAATTTTGTTACAGATATGTCAGATGCTGGTGCAGCTCAACTCCTTAATTTAAATAAGAGAGATTGGTGTTATGAGATTTTAGAAGAAATAGTTGATTTAAACAAGCTGCCAGAACTTTTGGAGTCACCAGATTTAGCTGGAAAAGTAACTGAGAAAGCAGCTGAAGAAACAGGTTTTAAGATTGGTACTCCAGTCATCGTAGGAGCAGGAGATATGGCTGCTCTCGCACTTGGAACAGGTGTTGTAAAGCCGAATACTGCCTGTGCTACTATTGGAACTGCAGGTCATACAGCCGCCTTTATTGAAGAACTCCCAAAGGAGATGGATGATAGGCTTTGGGTAATGTGTCATGCTGTCCCTAATAAGTATTTTTGGCATGGGTTGGTAATGACGGGTGGTTATTGTCTTTCCTGGTTTATCAACAATTTTGCTTCTTTAGAAGAGAAAAATTCAGCCAATTCAGATAATAGTATTTTTGACATATTATTGAATAGACTCTCTAAAATTGAAGTTGGAAGTAATGGTATAATTTTTCTTCCCTTTTTAAATGGTGAAGCTACTCCTGGCAAGGATTCTAAAGCGAAAGCTGCTTTTTTAGGTATTGAGTCTAGCAGTGATCGATTGGAAATGGCACGTTCAGTTTTAGAAGGCGTTTGTTATAATTTTAAAGAATCTTTTGAAATATTTGACGAAATAAATAATTTGAATATTAAAGAAGTTATGATTGGTGAAGGAGGGAGTCAGAATAGCTTGTGGCCCCAAATTATGGCAGATGTTTTAGAAAAAGAAGTTTTGAGTTTTAAAGAATTAAATTCATCTGCTCTCGGAGCAGTAATTTTGGCAGGTGTAGGAGCAGGCTATTGGGATACATTTACAGATGCTGTTGATAATTTTTGCAAAATTAAAGAAATAAAAAATTATGATGAACTTAATTCTAAAAAATATGAGAAATATTATGGATTATATAAGCTTGCCAAAAATAATCTTAAAGAATTTAATAGTGAATTACAAAATATTAGGAGGAATTTAAATGACTGAAAATAAAATGAATAATCAAATTGAGTATATGAAACGTCCAGAAGTTGAAGCAGCTTTTGAAAAATATAATACAGTTATCTTACCAATTGGAGCAACAGAGCAGCATGGACCTCATATGCCTTATGGAACAGATACCTATCTTGCTCATGAAATGTCGGTACGATTAGCAAAAAAAATTAAATCTTTAATACTTCCAGCTATGCCTTTTGGATATTCCTGGGTCTGGAGAGATATTCCTGGTTCAGTAGTTATTTCTGTAGAACATGTAAAAGGTATAGTAAAAGATATTGCTCACAGTATGGCAAGAAACGGTATGGAAAAGATGATAATTATTAATGGTCATGGGGCTAATGATTCTGCACTTAAATATGCTGTTAGGGAACTTTCTGACGAAATAAATATGGAAATTTACTATTTTACTTATCCTGGTCTTAAGGAAGCAAGTAAGCATTCAGAATCTGAAAAGTGGCATGGAATGGTTCATGCCTGTGAATTGGAAACATCCTGGCTTCTTACTGTTTACCCTGAATTATGTGATATGGATAAAGCGGTTAAGGAATATCCTAATGATCGTGAGGCAGTAAAATATCATAATTCTTCATTACCAATGGGTGCTTTGAGCAATAGTGGTGTTTTTGGAGATGCAACTAAAGCAACAAAAGAAAAAGGGGAGGTGATGATGGAAGAATTAGTTAATTACATGTTTGATATTTTAGAGGGGAAATAAATAAGGGGGTTCATTTATGTTAGAAAAAAATATTTTGGTTAAATTATTCGTTGCAGTCTTTATTTTAGTAGTTATTTTTTCTGCTCCTGTTTTTGCAATGACATCTGCGGAAATAAGTTCTCAAGTTGAAGTTAAAGGTTGGAAGTATGTAATTGATGCATCAGAAGAAATGGTTGATACAGCAAAATTCAAAAAAGATGGTCCATATACTATCGGTTATGTAACAATTTTTATGTCAAATTCCTGGTCTACTCAGATGAAGGAAGAGATAATGGTTGAAGCAGAAAAACAAGAAATGGTAGAAAGCATTGTACATCTTGATGCCCAATTAGAAGTTGCTAAACAAATTTCTGCAGTTGAAGACCTTGTGGCAAAAGGTGTAGATGCAATTGTTATTGATCCTGTATCTCCACAGGCAATGCAGGGTGTACTTACTATGGCACAAGATAATGGAATCCCAGTAATTGCAATTAGTAGTCAGATTCCTTTAGAACAGGTTACAGCCTGGGTTGGAAGAGACGATAAAGAATATGGTAGAGTGACAGCACAATGGCTTGTAGAAGAACTCGGCTATAAAGGTAATATTGTTGCGCTTTCTGGAATAGCTGGTAATCCAGTAACAGAACAAAGATGGGCTGGAGCAGAAGAAGTATTTAAAGAAAATGAAGATATAGAAGTTATTACAAGAGAATTTGCAGATTGGGGTTTTGCTCAGGCAAAATCTGCAATGGCAAATATTTTATCAGCTTATCCTCAAATTGATGCAGTATGGTCTGGTGGAGGAGCAATGACTCAGGGAGCAATGGAAGCATATAGTGATGCAGGCAGAGAAATGATACCTATGGTTGGTGAAGCAAACAATGGATTTTTGCTTGACTGGATTGAAGCAAGTCAAAATGGGTTTAGTAGTATAGCATTTAATAACCCAACGAGTCATTCAGCAATTGGACTTAAACTTGCTCTCAAAGCATTGAATGGTGAGCCCATACCTGAGCAGCTTAATGTTACTGCTCCATATATATTTACACTTCAAGACGCAGAAAAATATGCAGATGAAAATCTTGAAGACGGTTATTGGGTAGGAACTACTTTAAGTAGAGAAAAAATAGAAGAGTTATGGAGTAAGTAATATAAATAGTCAATAGAGAGGGATTATTCCCTCTCTAAAAAGTTCTTATCTTTGGGGAGTGAAGAAATTGAATTATAATTATTTATTAGAAATGAAGGATATAAGCAAATTTTTTCCAGGGGTCAAAGCTCTTGATCAGGTTAATTTTTTCTTAAAAGAAGGAGAGGTCATTGGTCTTTTAGGTGAAAATGGTGCTGGCAAAACAACTTTAATGAATATCTTAAATGGGGTTTTACCTGCAGATAAAGGATATGTTAAAATCAAAGGTGAAAAAGTTAAAATTAAAAATCCTACTGAAGCTCAGAAGTTAGGTATTGCATATATTCATCAAGAATTAAATTTAATTGATGAACTTTCAGTTAGAGAAAATTTATTTTTGGGTAGAGAAGTCAAAAAAAAATTTGCTTTAATTGATAAAAACGAGATGAATAAATTAAGTGAAAAAGCTTTATCTAATTTAAACTTAAATATTGATCCAGAAGAAAAAGTAGAAAATTTACCACTTGCAATTAAACAGATGATTGAAATTGCCAGAGCTTTAATGTTTGAAGCGGATATTATAGTTATGGATGAGCCTACTTCTTCCCTTACTAGTGAGGAAATTGAAGTTCTATTTAATTTAATTGAAAAACTAAAGAAAGAAAATAAATCTATTATATATATTTCTCATAGGATGGAAGAAATATTTGAAATAACTGATAAAGTAACAGTTTTAAGAAATGGTGGTTATGTAGGAAGTAAAGTAACAGAAGAAACAAATCATGATGAATTAGTTAAAATGATGGCTGGAACTGAGGTAGAAAAACGTTTTTTTAAAGAAAAATATTCTTTAGAAGAAAAACTATTTGAAGTAAAGAATCTTAATGGCGAGAAAATATTAAAAGATATTAGTTTTGATGTTAAAAAAGGAGAAATACTTGGAGTAGCAGGTTTGATGGGTTCAGGAAGAACTGAACTTTTAGAAACCATTTTTGGTATTTATTCTCCTGATTCAGGTGATTTAAGATTAAATAATCAAGAATATAAAATAAAATCTCCTAAACATGCTATTAATAAAGGGATTGCATATATTGCAGAAGATAGAGAGGGTAAGGGTCTTTTTCTTGATTTTTCATTACTCAAAAATATTTATTTAACTTATGTTCACTAGCATTGCATAAAAATATTTAAGCATTGTCAAATTTAAGTTATAGATAAAGTATACTATCTACAGAATATTCAGTCACAACCTTATCCATT
>NZ_QPJF01000053.1:0-7095 GCF_003337665.1 Halanaerobium sp. ST460_2HS_T2 | reverse complement strand
TAATTCCAATTATAAGGAGTTTTTCTATTTTAAGCAAGTATTTTCGCTGAAAATAGAACTTGACATTTATTAAATATTTTTATGCAATGCTAGTGAATACTTGTAGCATCACCAGGCCCCCCATTTGTCATAACATAGATCTCAGAAAACGCCTTTAAAGCATTCACAATTCTTAAGATAACAGCTATAACTATTGAAGGCTTAAGCATCGGTAAAGTCACATGTCTAAATACCTGCCATTTAGTAGCTCCAGAAATAGCAGCAGCTTCATATGGAGATTCAGGTAAGGAGCTCAGACTGGCATATAATATCATAAACATAAAAGGCCACATCCGCCAGACATCCTGAATAATAATTGCTACAAAAGCAAAGGTAGACTTACTTAGAAATGGTACTGGATTAAAACCAAATAATCCAATTAACCAGTTAATTGCTCCGTATTGTGGATCATACATAAATCTAAATGTTAAGCCAGATACTACGGGTAATATAAAAACAGGCAATAATAATAGAGCCCTAACAACATGTTCACCAGCAAAATTATGATTTAAAAGCATTGCCACTCCAAGTCCAATTAATAATTCCAAAAATACACTAATTGCAACAAATAAAACTTGAAGTCTAACTGAATGCCAGAAGGCACCATTGCCAAATAATTTTATAAAATTATCCAGAAAGACAAATTCAGCCCCTCCAGACTGCGTCATATTCCAGTTGAAAAATGATAAAACAAATGAATAGACTAAAGGAAAAAATAGAATTCCGCCAAGTATTATTAATGCAGGAGCCAGAAATGCATAAGGAATAATATCATCCTTTTTTTCAAGGAAGCCCCATTTAATGAGGCTCCCTTCAATAGTATTTTTTAACTTCTTAATCATTCTTATATTCCTCAATTATATTTTCTATCTCTGATTTCATTTCTGTCATAGCTTTTCTGGGCTCCATTTCATTATTTATTACTTTGGCGAAATATAATTGAACTTTATCAGATACTTTCATATATTCAGGGAATCTCGGTCTGTGAACTGCCGCTTTATCTAAATTAGCAAGTACTGATTTATACCAGGGGTGATCTTTCTGAAGCATAGGATCTGTTAATAGGTCTTTACGAATTGGACTCATACCAGCTTCAACCAATTCTTTTCCAGATTCATAACTTCCCCACCAATAGGCAAATTCAGCAGCTGCCTGTTTATTTTCTGAAACTTTAGGCATTGTTAAAGACCAAACACCAGTAATTGCAGCTCTTCCACCTGGACCTTCAGGATTTAATGGATAACCAAGTTTGCCAGCAACTCTTGATTCCTTTGGATTTTCATGTCCAGCTATAATAGCAGGCCACTGAAGTGTAGCAAATACATTACCGGCATTCACATTTTGAATAGTCTCCGGATGACCCATACTTAATTTAGAAGGAGGTCCAAATTCTAATATTTTCTTATAATAATCAAGAGCAGCAACAGCCTTATCAACATCGAGAACTACATTTAAATTTTGATCTAAGATATCAACTCCAAAGCTTTTAAAAAGCCACATTGCTTCAACCGTAGCTCCTTCAGATTTTACAGTAAATGGTGCATATCCATACATCATTTCATCGGGATTATAAAAGAATTCTGCCATATCATTTAACTGCTCTAATGTATCAGGAGCCTGTAATTCATATCCATACTCATCTTTAAATGCTTTTTGGTTTTCTTTATTTTCAACTAGATCTTTTCTATAAATCATAATATATGCATTAGCATTTATAGGAAGACCTTTAATGCTATTATTCCAGGCTGCAGCAGTAACAGCTCCTTCGGGGATTTCTGATAATTGAATTTTTCCATCCATAACTTTTGGAGCTGGCCAATCTTTGTAATCAAGGAAATACTCAGCAAACTGAGGAACATATGGCTCATCAACTGCAACTAAATCATATTTACCAGTCTCAGTTGTAACATTCATTGCCATTTTTTGAGTTAGTGACTGAGTTGGAAGATCATCAATTACTACATCAATACCTGTCATTTCTTCAAATTCTGATACTCTTTCTTTAACAGCTTTTGTATGTGCATCTCGCCAAACTAAAACATTAATCTTTGTTCCTTCATAGGGTTTATCCTGAGCAGAAACTGACCCAAATACTAAAAACATACTACCTAAAATCATAAGTAATGTTAATGAAAAAATAATTGACTTTCTGAATAACATTTAACTTCCCCCTTTAATTTTTTATATCGAAAAAACAAACTTATTTTATTATCACCTCCAATAATTGTAATTAAAATAAAGCAAACTATTCAATAACTTTCCACTTTTTAATATCAGCAAATATTTTAAAGGCTTCAGTATAATCACCATAAACAACTGATATGTGATGTGCAACTCCATTATTTACAACTGTATCTAAAACTTCGTTAATATTCTTTTCAAAACGTCCTTTGAAATATGTTCCTTTGAGATCTTTTTCCATTGGTATTCCTTCACCTTTTTGCAGAAAGACTCTATACTCTCCCTGGGCTGAATCAAATCGTAATACAGAAAATTGATCACTCTTCATCACAAAGTCCGCTGTTACTCCTCTCCCTCCAGCAAAATAGCTATCTAAAGAGATATTACAACTGCCATCCCATAAATTACAGGGAGCAACTCCACAATGCCATAAGAGAGCGTAATTTTCTTCTAGATCCACCTGAGATAAATCAGCCAAGAATGGTGTTTCTGCACCAACTGCTTGATGTGCCAGCATTGACATAGTTCCTTCAACATCACCTTCACAACCTAAAATATAATCTTCGGATTGTAATAATGACATTGCTGCACAGGGCGAAATTCCAAAATTATCAGCAAATTCGGGCCAGCATCTAATTGCTAAAGCAGATAGTCCCTTACTATCAACAAAATTCTGAAGTTTAGCACTTAAACTTGCTACTTTATCTAACTGCTCAGTTGAAATATCACTTACATCAAAAACTTCTTTTAATTGTTCACGCCTGGCTGCTATATCTTTATCTGATACATCAAATTCCCATAGCTCTTTTAACTCATAATGGTCTATTAAAGCACCAGTTTCTTCAAAGGCTCTCAATTCATCAAAAGATAAATTAAAAAATCCTTTAGCTCTGTAACCTATAATACCTATTTTAGCATTTTCAAGGGCAGATTTGATTCTAATGGCATCTATCCAATTTTCATCAACCTGATCACCTATATTAGCATAATATTCTCTATTACCTGACTTATAAAGATTAGATGAATTCAGGTTAACACCACAAACTGAATTTAAGCGAATTTTACCGCCATTATAAGGAAGCTCATTTAATCCCCAGAGTAAAATTGGTTTATCCACAACTTTATCTAACTCCAGCACCAAATGACCTAAATGAAAAGTACCGCTGATAACTATTAGCCCATCAACATTTTGACTGCTAATTCTTTTGGCAGCTGTCTGTGCTTCTTCTACTTCAATTACTAAATCTTCGATTATTGTATAATTAACTTTTTCAATTTTTTTTAAATCATTTTTTATATTTTCATAGATTCTTTCGGCTGCCTGATAGTCAAATGTTTTTCGTCCTAGACAAACCACACCTAAATTAATTTCTTTCTTCATAGTTTTATCTCTCCCACTTAATTGAAATATTCTAAATTGATAAAAAATTAAAAACAACCCATAACAAAGTAAAGCTCATTATATTTGTTAAATTTACAATACTGGCAGATAATTTTAAATTCAAATTATTTTCCAGAGAATAAGGTATCACTGCCATTCCAGTTGGCATTATTAGTGAAATTAAAATTACAGCTCTATATAATTTTTCAAATGGTAAAATATAATATAATGATATTCCTATCAACAGGCCAAAGATATATTTAAAAGATATAACCCTAAAAATTCCTTTAATTTCTGATCTTTCTAGAGAAAAATCAAGATAGAGACCAAGTATCATTAAAACTAACGGACCATTGATAGTGGCAAACTTTTCGAGTATTGAATAAATAATTGTATTAGAAATATTAATATTTGTTAAACTTAAAATAAGTGCTAAAAAATAACTCATTAAAGGAATGAATCTTATAAGTTTTTTGAATATTGTTTTGATAGAATATTCAGCTTTCTGTTCATTATAAAAGCTGGCAACTATATAAGTCAGACCAAAAATAATAACTGCATTTCCCATATCAAAAAAAGCAATATATTGTAGCCCCTGGGTTCCCCAGATATTTTCTACAAACGGATAGGCAAATAAACCTATATTAAAACCCAGTAAAGATATGACTAAGCTTCCCTTATTATATCTTGGTAACTTTATAAAAATTTTTCTTGCTAAAAGCCATGATATCAGGCCATAAAGAATACAAATCAGAGGTAAAAATATTAAATTAACACTTAAATCGATATTCGAAAACACAGTAATTATCAATGAAGGTAAAGTAATATTCATTACAATTTTAACTAATGTATTTCCATCTGTTTGATCTATAATACTCACTTTTTTAAATAAATATGTTATTAAAATAATTGAAAGCGATATTAAAAAAGTAAAATTAATTTGACTCATTTTAGTTTCTATTTTCTATAACTTTAATAGTAGCAGAAAAATCCTCACCAGCATAACCTAAATCCATCGCCTCATCATAAACATTTTTTACTAAGTCAATACCAGGTAAATGAAGTGACATATTTTCTTTTATTGTTTTTGCTATTCCAACATCTTTATTCATGTTTTCAACAGAAAAAGCTGTAGTAAAATCTCTTTCCTTTATACTTTGAGCTTTAGCATCTAAATAAAAATTTTGTCCTCCACCATAAGAAATAGCTTTAGTGAAATCATCAATATTAATTTCAGCCTTTTCTGCCATAGTTAACATTTCATTAACTCCATTTTGTATCTGACCAACCAACATATTATGACAGATCTTCATTACCAGACCTGATCCATTATCACCTAAATATATTATATTTTCTCCCATAGTTAATAATATTTCTTTAACTTTTTCAAAAATTTCTTTTTTACCACCAAAATATATACCCAGTGTACCACTAACAGCCGCTGATTTACTTTTCACAACTGGGGAATCCACCATATAAGCTCCTCTTGCTTTTACTTTTTCTGCAAGTTCTTTGGAAACTGAGGGTTTAATAGTACTCATATCAATCCATAGTTTAGCTTCTGTTAATTCATCTTTAATATCTTCGTAAACAGCTTTTACATGCTCACTTTTAGGAACCATTGAAATAATAATATCTGATTTAGCAGCAACTTCACTGTTAGATTTAGCCGCTTTAGCACCTAGCTCAACCATCTGCTCAACTTTTTTCTCAACAATGTCATAGACAATTACATCTTCATCTCTTTTTTTTATTAAATTTTCACACATTGACTCACCCATAATGCCAAGTCCAATAAAACCAATTGTTTTCATTAATTATCACTCCCATCTGATATTTAATTAACTCTTTTAATTAAAACCTTAAAAAAAATAATTTTTAATATTAATTGCTGTCATAATGGTCTTTTTTATAAATATTATTTAGTTAACTCTTTTAATTAACTCACATTTGTCATTATAATACACCAAAAACAGTTTGTCAACATAAAAATCAGATAATTTTAAATCTTTTAAATTGTGCCGCCTGATTTATAAAAAAATTCATCTATTGCAATTGAAATACCACTGATATAGTTTTCTTTTAAATGACTTTTAATTATTAAATTATTCCTATTAATTTTTGGAATAATATTTTTTAATTCTTCTTTTATCTGATTTGTAAAGATATCATAACTAAAGGCTTTACCATGGAGAATAACTTTTGAGGGATCATAAATCGAAATAACATTACTAATACCCAGGGCAATAAAAAAGGAGACTCTATTCATTGTTTCTATTATTTTATCCCGAGATTTATCATATTTTTTTATTAGATTTTCAAAATCAATTGTACTTTCATGATAATCAATTTTTTCTTCAATCTTTAAATCTTCAAAAATAGCATTTTTAGAAATAATACTTTCCAGACAACCGTTTTTTCCACATCTACATTTTTTACCTTCATAATCTAATATCATATGTCCGATCTCACCAGCATTATTATGGCTTCCATAATAAATACGATTATTAATTATCAAAGAAGATCCAATTCCTGGTCCGTATTTAATAAATAAGATATTATCTCCTTTAACTTCAGTGTTGTTATTAATTTCAGCAAGAGAAAGAGCTCTTACATTATTATCAACAATTATTTTAGTTTGAAAAATTTCATTAAATATCTTTTTGATATTGACATCATAATCCCAGATACCATATGCCTGATGACTAATTCCAGTAATAGGATCAACAATACCAACTATGCCTATTCCTATCCCGATTATATTCTCTTTAGATAAATCATTATGAAATAAAAGTTCCATAGTTTTTTTGGCAATAAAATTCAAAAATTCTTTCGCCTGAATATCGGTATTGGTTTCAATCTCGATTTTCTTTTCGATAACTCCATTTAAATCTGATATGGCAATTTTAGTACAATTAATACCAATATCAATACCAACTACTTTTTTTATTTTATAATTTATATCTAAATGTATTTCTCTCCGGCCAGATTTTTTTATTTCATTTTCTACTTCGCCCTTCTCCTGAACTACTTTTTCTTCTATTAATTCTTTAATTAAATTGCTAACAGCAGCAGGAGTTAAACCAATTTCTTCAGAAATATCTTTTCTAGACAAAGGCCCACTTGAATTAAGCAATTTAAGTATTGAACTTCGATTATTAATTTTAACTTTTGACATATTTATTCCAGACAATAATATCCTCCCCTTATAATAAAATAATTTTATATTTAAATAAAAGAAGATCCTAATTAATTAGGATCCTGTTAGAATTAAAGATAATTAAACCTTTTAATTAAATATTATAATTTAATATAACATAATTAAGTAAATATGTAAAACAAATCTCAAATAAAATTTTCTAAGTTAATAGATTTAATATTTTGACTATTATAAATAAAAAAAGGACCGGCAGCGACCTACTCTCCCACATCGTTACCAATGCAGTACCATAGGCGCTGGAGGACTTAACTTTTGTGTTCGAGATGGGAACAAG
>NZ_QPJF01000052.1:0-7407 GCF_003337665.1 Halanaerobium sp. ST460_2HS_T2 | reverse complement strand
TAATCCCAATTATAAGGAGTTTTTCTATTTTAAGCAAGTATTCTCGCTGAAAATAGAACTTGACTTTTCTTAAATATTTTTATGCAATGCTAGTGAACCTGACTGAAATTATTTTCTTTAAAGTATTTGATTACTTTCTCAAAATATTGAATATAATAACTGAGCTCACCAAACTCTTCAATTAAATTTAGCTTTTTTAGTTGGGGATAATTTTTCTTTACTGCAAGCGGACTCTCTTCAAAATACTCATTAAATACTCGATAAAAACTCTTCACATTTCTAAAACCTGCTTTAAGTGCAATCTGATTAATATTTTGATCTGTATAAAGAAGTTCTGACAGTATTTTTTCCAGCCGCAATCGGTCCAAAAATTTTTTGAAATTAACTCCAGTTAATAGTTTAAATTTTTCTGATAGATAAGAACTATTATAATGTAATTCTTCTGCAATTTCCTTTAATGTCAAATTTTTTTGAATTTGATTTTCCAATTTTTCAATCACTTTAAGTACTATATTTCCCCTTGCTTCCTGATAAAATTGATCCTGACGTTGATTATAAATACAGTAATTGTTATTCAGCTCTCGAAAAAGTTCAGCTAGATTTTTCTTTATTTTTTCTTCCACTTGATAATGAGAAGAAAAATAATCTCTGGCTATTAAAGCAATTAAATATTTAATCTTAGTCAGATTATCCTGATTATTTAATTTGTATATCTTAGTTTCAAAGTTAGAAATTAAATTCAACAAATAACTATATTTAAAGTTAAAAACAAGATATTCAGCATCTTTTGATTTTCTAAGCAGCTGAAAGGGGGTATAACTATTAATTATCTTAATTTCCCCTGCCTTTAAATTTATTATATCTCTGGACTCACTATTAGAGTTGCTATAAGTTATTTTACCCTTTAAAAGCCAGATGATTTTTAAACTTCGATTAAATTTTTGCTGTTTTACAAGTGAATTAAGAGAAATGTTAAGGGGAAGACCAAATTTAAAATCTATTTTTTCGTAATTCATTACTTAAAACTCCTCAAATATTTTATAGGATACTCTAAAACTTAATTTTATTATATCATCTACAGCTAAAAATGTATAAATAAATACCGGTTATTGGAATCATAAACGGTATCTGTACAAATATTATTAAATTTTCCTATTAAAAGCAGGGATTATTCTACCTATCACGAATTATTATTAATATAGCTTATTAAAGAGGAAGCTATTTTATTTTTGTCTGCAAATAAATTTTAAAATTATATAATAAATAAATGGAGGGAAGTTTATGAAAGGAACAGTCGTCTCGACCTGGCTGAGTACTCTAACCAGAACATATGGGGAGGAAAAAGTCAATAAAGCTAAAAAGAAAGCAGGATTTAAGGAAGATTTAATTATTACTCCAATGACAACTATTGAAGATCAAAAAACAAAAGATCTAATGAAATATTTAGGCCAGGATGTTGGTAAAGATCCCGGAGAAATTTGGCATGAGATGGGGATTAAAAATATTGAAACTTTTTCTAAATGGTTTCCTTCCTATTTTAGCAACAGAACTTTGAAAAACTTTTTGATGTTAATGGATACAGTTCACCTACAGTTAACAGAAATGCTTCCAGGAGCTAATCCTCCTCGTTTGCGAGCAAAAGAATTAAATGATAATCAGATCGAAATGACTTATAAATCAAAGCGGGGTATGTATGACTATTTTCTGGGACTTCTGGAGGGAAGCTCTTCTTTTTTCAAAACACCTATCGAGGTAGAAGAAATTGATCGAGGTACTCTTGATGATGGCAGAGATTTTTTGACTATTCATATCAGCTTTGAAAAATCTTTTAGAAATAAGAAGAAATATCTCTTTTCAAAAATTTTAGGTCTGGGTTTTTTAAAGAGTATCCCTGCTAAAATGGGCTTAATTGGATTTATCTCAAGTTTTGCTTTAATATCTCTGCCACAATTTACGGCAGGATGGCAAGTTAATCTGGGCGGAGCAGCAGGGCTGGGAATTATTCTGACAATTATCAGCAAAATTTTAATGTCACCTATTAAAGCTATTGATGATGAATTAAGCAAAATAGAAGCCCTAAATCTCGATGACGAAAACAGGCTGCAAACTGCTGATGATTTTGAAAAATTATTTGAAAAGCTACGTCAGATTAAATCTAAATTAAGAGAAGATATACTCTTCCTTAAGGGTGGAACTGATGATATGCATAATTTTACTGAAGATTTTGTCGAGCTGGCTGAAGATATGGAAGAAGTATCTGATAGCATTTCTACAGTTGTCGATGAAGTTGCTCAGGGAGCACAGGCTCAGGCTCAGGAAACTGAAGAATCTGCCTATATAGTCAATCAGAATGTTGAAGAAATTGAAAAACTTGCTGAAGCGGGTCAGGAAAGCCGTGATAATCTCGAGAATGCTGTTAAAAATATCCGTTCCTCTACTCAGGCAGTTGTTGATGTAAATGAACGAATCAGTGGAGTTCGCTCTGCCTTTGCTAATGTTAACCAACTGGGAAAACAACTTTCGGAAAAAATTGAAACAATAATGGAAATTGTAGATACAGTTGAAGAAATTGCTGGCCAGACTAATCTACTTTCACTTAACGCTTCTATTGAAGCGGCACGTTCCTCTGATAATGGACGTGGCTTTACAGTAGTGGCTGAAGAAGTAAGAGAGTTAGCAGAAGAATCTCAGCAGGCTGTTGAAACAATCAGAAAAAATCTGGGAGAATTTACTGAACATGTTGAAACACTTAGTTCAAGTATCAGTGAACAGTTTAGCAACCTTGAAGCCAGTAATCAGGCTTTGGAGGAAGTTGCTGAATCGAGCAATAGTGCTACAAATGATATTGAAGCAGCTACCGATCAGGTTGTAGAAATAGTCAGCAGCTTAAATACTGAAACTAAAAAAATCAGAGAGGTTATTGAAAACTTTAATAACCTTGCTGCAATTGCTCAAGAAAATTCAGCATCCAGTGAAGAAATGAGTGCCAGTGTTAATAGCTATTCTGAAAAAATTAAAGAAATGACAGGTTATATTGAACAAATGGAAGATTTAACAGAAAACTTTCGTAATAACCTAAAAGGTTACAATGTTTAATTAATTACTGTAAAAATAAAACCGCTCTTTAGACCGGGAGCTTAAATCCTGATCTTAAGAGCGATTTTTTATTCTTTCAAATTATCTTTGATTACCTGTTCCCAGACCTGCATGTTATCCAGAAGCCAGGCAGCTGCATCTTTTTCTCCCTGATTATTACTAAATTCGACTTTTAATAATTCACTATTTTTCCTTTTACCAAGAAATGAATTGACTCTTTCTATGTTTTTAATATTATCTAAAGGTATAACTATATTCTTTTTTGGTACCCATCTTAAAAAATGTAGTTCATCCGGAGTTAAAAGTAAAGAGCCATTACCTCTAAGTTGAGCTCTACCAGCTGATTCTTGACCAAAAAAATTAACTTCTTTGCTAAAATAAATAATTCTATCTTTATGATAATTAGTAAATAGTTCTTCTGCCCTTTTTCTTTTAATACTTGCAATTACTCTATGAATAACATAACTAAGGACAGCTAAGAGAACAGGGATTAGTAAAACCAAAGTTTTCTGATTGAAAAACTGCATAATTAACCTCCCTAAAGAGCTGATATTCAATTAAAAATTAAATTATAATCGTTTTAAGTCAATGAGGGTCTAATTTTCTATTTTAACTTAATTTACTTTTCTTTACGAACTGTATTTTTTAAGCTTCCGATACCTTCAATTTCAATTGTAATTTGATCTCCATTTCTTAAAAAAACCTTCTCTTCTCTAGCAAAACCAACACCTTCAGGTGTACCAGTAAGGATAACTGTTCCCGGTAGCAGCGTCATATTATGTGAAAGATAACTTATCAGCTGTTCAATATTAAAAATCATATCTGAGGTTTTTGACTGCTGCATAACTTTTCCATTTAGAATTGATTTTATCTTTAAATCATTGGGATTAATTTCTGTTTCAATCCAGGGTCCTAAAGGACAAAATGTATCAAATGATTTTCCTCTGGCCCACTGCTTATCCAGCTTCTTCTGACAGTCACGAGCACTAACATCATTGGCACAACTATAACCTAAAATATAATCATCAACTTCAACAGTCTCAATATTTTTAGCCTTTTTAGCAATCACAACTGCCAGTTCTGCCTCAAAATCAACTTCGGCTGGAGCCAGTTGGGGTAAAACTATCTCAGAATTCGGCTCAGTTATACTGCTTGTTGCTTTTAGAAAAATAACCGGACGTTCTGGAATCTCAGCCCCTGTCTCAAGAGCATGTTGTCGATAATTTAAACCAATTGCTATTATATTTGGTGGTTGAACTGGTGCCAGAAGTTTAACATCTTCAAGTTTTGCAACTTTCTGACCAACAGAAAAACTTGAAAAAATATCGCCTTCAACTTCAAATACTTTTTCCTCTCTCAAAATTCCATTTCTTATTTCTTCACCTTTTTGATATCTAATAATCTTCATCTACTACTCACCTGCTCAATTTTATTTTTTATAGATTGCTTCAATAATCATTCTTAACTCATTTACTAGTTCTTTACTCCCTGCTATAAAAAGTGGCTCTCCTTCTATCTCAGTTTTAAAAACTTCTCCTCCTGCTTCTTTAACCAATAATTCTCCTGCTGCGAAATCCCATTCTTTAAGTTTAAATTCCCAATAAGCATCGATTCGGCCGCTGGCTACAGAAACAAGATCAAAAGCAGCACTACCAGAACGTCTGAGTCCTCTAATATTCTTTAAAATTTTATTTAAAGGTTCCAGATTATCAATTGTTGATTCTTTTTTATCATAAGGGAAACCGGTAGCAACAAGCGAATTACTTAAAGAGCTTTTTTGAGAAATTTCGATTGCTTGACCAGACTTATAAGCCCCTTTATCTTTAATTGCCGAATAAATCTCATCCAATTCTGGAATATAAACAACTCCAAGTACAATTTTATTATTATATTTTAAAGCAATTGAAACACAATAAATAGGATAACTACTTGCATAATTATTTGTTCCATCAAGTGGATCAATAACCCAGGTATATTTGCTCTTTTTATCAGTATAATTACTTTCTTCTCCTAGAATATTGTGTCCAGGATAGCTCTTTTCAATTTTTTCTTTGATCATATTTTCACTCAATATATCAATTTCTGTCACAAGATCAGTTAATGTGCTTTTAGTATTGATTTCTAAATTTTTCTTTTTCAACTTTTCCCTTTGAAGCTTACCAACTTCAAGTGCCCATTCTTTTGCGAGGGACTGTGCATCAACTAAATTGACCAAATTAAAAAGCACCTCCATAATTGATTATGCCCAAATTAATTTTATCAAAAACTTTCTTTAATTACAATTTTAACACCATTTCAAAGTGGGGAATATTATCTTCCAGATATCTATCAGATACAATTTCAAACCCCAAACTTTTATAAAAATCAAGAATATACTCCTGAGCAGAAATTCTAATTAATTCTGTATTTAGATTATCTTTAATAAAAGAAATAGCCTGTTTCATCATCTCAAGTCCAAGTCCTTCTCTTCTGTACTTCTTATTTACCAGAACTCTTCCTATAGATGCTTCTTCATACGATACGCCAGGCAAAATAATTCTAAGATAGGCTGCAATCTGTTCCCGGTCTTGATAAAATAAATGAAATGAATTTTGATCTTTATTATCACACTCATAATAAGGGCAGTCCTGCTCAACAACAAAAACATTAATTCTAGCTTCAATAATTTTATATAACTCCTGATTAGTCAGTTCTTCAAATTTTTTTATATGTAAATCCATAATTCGCTCCTTTATTTAATCAATTTGAACTTTATCACTTGTAAAGTATTTCTCTATTATCTCTGCTTTCTGGGCGCTAGAAAAATAGTATCCCTGATAATAATTGCAGTTGTTTTCTCTTAAAAAGTCTAACTCTTCTTTAGTCTCGACTCCTTCAGCCACAACTTCAAGTCCTAAATTACTACCCATCATAATAATAGTTTTAACAATATTTAAATTACTACGATTATGAACAAAAGACTTATCAATTTTAAGTTTATCCAGAGCAAAACGGTTTAAATATTCAAGCGAAGAATAACCGGTTCCAAAATCATCAATAGAAATTTTGACCCCCAATTCTTTTAATCTTCTCAAAACTTCTACAGTGTATTCAATATCTTTAATCACTGTTCTTTCTGTTATCTCAAGTTCCAAAAATCTGGCTTCAACTTTATATTTTTTCAGCAAATCATCTATCTTTTCAACAAAATTTTCCTGTTGAAATTGCTGAGGAGCTATATTCACCGACATTATTATACTACTATAACCTCTTTTTTGCCAGGATTTTAACTGCTGTAACGCTGCATTTAAAACCCAGTCACCCAGTCTTAAAATCATTCCTGTCTCTTCTGCCAGCGGAATGAATTCTCCAGGAGAAATTCTTCCTTTTTCCGGATGCTGCCAGCGAATTAATGCTTCAACTCCGATAACCCTATCCGATTTACTTTCAAGTTGGGGTTGATAAAATAACTGAAACTCATCATTTACTATAGCTTTTCTTAATTTACCCTCCAAATTTAATCTACCTGACAGTTGGCCCAGCATCTTTTGATCAAAGAATTTAACATTATTTTTTTCATCAACAAAGTGAAGTGCCAGTCTTGATTTTCTAATTAAATCAGAACAGTTTTCATCTTCTTCATTTACAGCAACTCCAATTTTAATCTTTAAATAAATTAGATTATTATTGACTTCATAAGGTTCTGAAAGTTTATTTATGATCTCATCAGCATATTCTTTTACTTCATCATTGCTTTTAGCAGAAGAAAAATAAAAGATAAACTCATCACTTTTACGAGCAATTATCATTTCTTCAGATAAAGTTTTTCGCAAACGCTGATAAAGTTCTCGTAGTATATCATTTCCTTTTTGATAACCATAATTACTGTTTACCAGAGTTAAATTATCTGTTATCAGGGTAAATAAATAAATTTGATTTTTATTACTTATATTTTCTCTAAGAGATTCTGAAAGATTACTTTCTAAAAAGTTCAAATTAGGTAGACCGGTTAAGGGATCATTATAGGTGAGTTTTTTTATTCTGTTAAGCATCTGATTAAAACCTGAAGCAAGAATGCCAAACTCATCTTGACTTTTAATATCCAGCTGAAAATTTAATTGACCATTTTCCACTCTTTTAAAACCTGAAACTATCTGCTTTATATTCTGGTTTATATATTTTGAGATATCAAATATAATTAAAAATATTATTAAAACAATAATACCAAAGATAATTAAACTTGAATTCGGCAAGTAAAAAGTTAAAGTAGTTCTTTTTAGATTTTTGCCGTTAAAAAATCATTTCAATCTTTAAAAATAAAATATTTTATTG
>NZ_QPJF01000051.1:0-7482 GCF_003337665.1 Halanaerobium sp. ST460_2HS_T2 | reverse complement strand
GAAGAGTGGCTGGGTCAATAAAATTAATATTATTTTTTGCTTACCCGGGTCAATTTTCAATTAATAAAAGGGTCAAATTTCACTTGACAAAAACATGCAACAGAACCAGCTGTTGAATATTCTCCAATATTGTCCAGAACAGTGAAGAGAAAACGTAACCTGTGGACAAGCGGACTTTTATTTTACGCGCATGTCGTGTCAGCCTTCCAGCAATGTGGAAAACTTTAAACCGAATAGTCGCCACCGTTGATTTTTTCTCTTTATCTGGGAATGTTAGCTCTTTCATCAAATGAATGACTGTATAGGCAATACAACTCATCATCATGCGAGCCTGATTCGCAAGAAACGTTGAACTATCGGTCTTGTCGAAGGAAAAACCATGTTTGATTTCTTTGATATAATTTTCCATTGTCCCTCTCTTTTGGTAGAGCTTGTACACTGTTTGGGCAGGTATATCAACGAAATTTGATACGATAAACTCAAACGTCGTAAATAAGAGTTCGCCAGCTTCTCGAGTGGCCTTTACAGCTACTTTACGAACCGTTTCCCAAGATTTAGCTTGATAATCAATCTTGAAATACTGTGATTCTTTATGTGTAAAGTCTGTATCTGGTCCGTAAAGGACCTTTTGTTGAGCCATGTTCTTCAGTCGTGCATTGACTTTTAAACGAATAATATACTTCACTTTTTCTTGCTCGCATAACTCATAGATCTCAGGTTTGGCAAAGCCACTGTCCCCTCGGACAGTTAAAAACATATCGCATGAGTGCTGTTTGTGTTGAGAGATGATGTCTGCTAAAAAGACTTCTGCATTGTTAGACGTGTACACATTGCCCGGACGAAGTTCGGCACCCAGAAACAGACCAGTCAGTCCATCAAAAGCCACTAAGGGATGATAACCCGTTGTTCCGTAGTGAGTATTGAAATCAGTCTGTTCTTGTTTTCCGAAGGTGTCTGAGTGAGTAGAATCCACGTCAATGATCATATGCTGTGTATTTTTTTGGCCGATATAGATAGTGGTCAATGCCTTGGCAATTGATTGAAGTTGAACGATATTCTCCTCCGACAGTTGATGAATAAAACGAGAAACCATCGACTGTGAACCTAAGGTCGTTTTATTTAGCCCCTGCTGAAAAACTGGATCGTGACGTAGCCAATTGGCTGAAGAATCCGTTGAGTAACCGGCTATTAACTGCACAAGAACCTGCATAAATAAATCAATATAGTCATGTGTACAATAGTTTCTTGAATCGTCAATATGCAATAACTCGTTAACCAGCTCTTTGAACTTGATCTTATGAAAAAATTCAAAGAGTAAAAGGAGACCGGAATCATTGGATAATTGACCGCCATCGTTTGACATAACCAAATGGGGATTGAATTGTAGTTGCTTTTCTTGTAAAGTTGACATTGAGCACACCTCTTGTTTTTGTTGTTTTGATCGACTTTACAATAACATAGAGTGTGCTCTTTTTGTATATTTTTTTCTTCACCCAACGGGTGAAGAAGGAATAGAGTGATAAACCTTATCAAAGCGGGATAAATGCCTGTTCTGACAAGGTACTATGAATTATTCAGGGTAATTCCATTTATAATTAATATCGTAATAATTAATCCAGTAATCCCAACACTAGTTGCACTATATATCCAAAGTTTTGCTCGATTAAACTTTAGTGCTTTAGCAATAACACCTATTGTCCAAACACCTGCTAAAGGAGTTAACAAAAGTATAACCCATGCACCATGCTTTTCTATGCGATTCTCCCATTTTCCATTTAGACTTTTTTCCATGATTTTTTTCATGAAATTAAATTTCATTAACCATTCATAGCATATATCCACAAACGGAATAACCATCCAATTTCCTAGTGAAGCCCATAAAAAAGCGTCAAACCAATTTAGCCCGGCTGCAAAACCTGCAGGTATTGCAATATAAATTTCAAAATAAGGAAAAAAACCTATGAACCAAGTTGAAAATGCTGCTCCAATATACTTAATAATTTCCAAAATTAAACCTCCAATCAAGTTTATTTAATTTTTAACTGCAAACACCTTTCCAAAAATATCTCCATAAATGATTCAATTTTTCATTACAATTTTGATTTGCTAATGAATCAATATATAAGTTTTCCAACAACATACGATATACACTTATGGCAGACGTTATCTCTTCTTCTGCCAACATTTTTTGTTTAGCACAATCAATAAAAATTCGTGATACTGTGTCGTCAATAAAATTATCATATTTTGCTAATAATTTATCTACAAGCGACAACAATTCACTGCTAGATAAAATTGCAACGCGCTTGCTGAAAGCTATCTCATCAGCGGTTAAAAAATCACTTTCTAGACAGACAGTTTTAAGCAAAATAAAAAGTTGTTCATCTAATGGTTTATCCCTCTCTACTTCAAGCAATTGTTTTATAGCAACGATACATTTATCTAGTATTTTTTCACAGGCAATAGTAAATATTTCATTTTTTCCACTATAGTGGGTATAAATAGAACCTTTCTTTATGCCAACTTGCTTTGCTAGATAGTCAACAGAAGTTCCTTCAAATCCATTTTCACCAAAGGATTTTATAAATTCTTCAATAATTAAATCTTTTGTTTTCATAATTCACCATCCTTAATACTAACTACCGGTAGTTAGTATTTTATACTAGGTGATTCCATTTGTCAAGTAATAGTGGTGATTTGTATGTGTCAATACTTTGGCGGAAACTTTTCTCTAGAGATGGTAACTCTTCAATTTTAATATTAAAATTGCTCATTCTGTGTGTTTCGTTACCCAAACATTTTCTTCAGTTGTCCCATTGGACTTGATGTGGAACTATAATTAGCTATTTCACCCATTTTAACCCCTATAGAAGGACGATGAATCTTTTTCAAAACAGCTCTAACAGCCCCTTTAAATTCAGGGACAATGGTTTGTTCAAATGCAGGTAGTTCCGCTCTCAAAGCTTCTAAAAGAGTTCCGTTTTTACGAGCTGAAATAATGGAAGCTAAGTTTCCAGCTCCTTTGGCTGAAAATCCACGCCCTTGGCGTTTCATACGGTAACTGTAGGGACGATGATTACTTTCACAAATACCTATTCCATTTTGGACAGGTAAGTCTCGCATTTTCAAGGGACAAATACTTTCCCAATTGCGTTCTAAATAAGCCCCTAATAGACGGAGATGCTCTTCTTTCTCAGTTCTTGTTTCTTCATCTTCTATGCGACTTTCTGTCGTCGCCAATACGCTAAGAACACGTTCTTTATCATAGGCACTCACAGCTTTTCTCATTTCAATAATCATAGGCTTATCAAAACTTAACCGTTGGTTTATTTTTTCATTCACATGGTAGGGATCTCTAAAGTGTTCATGCTTTTTGCATTTTCCAATAATCTGCTCAAATTTATCTTTTTCATACCCGCTGCCGCCATCACTGTTGGATACGATGATTGTTTCCCGAATATCATACATCGCTTCTAACCACTGCCCAGCTCGTTTAAAGGCTTCTTTACTAGATACTGTACTTTCAAAAACTTGGGATCCAATAAGGACTGGTCGCTTTTGTTTTCCTACGTACGTCACACCTTCATGAAATTGAACACGATGAAGCTCAGGATTTTTCTCGCCTCTTCCTTTTAGTAATAACCCGTCGCCTTCAATAAACAGCACAGGCACTTTCCTTTTTTCTTTTTGGGGTGTTTCAATATGACTCGGAGCTTCATCCGTCCATTTTTGAACTTTCTCACCTGTTTTTTGAACCATTTTATGAACGGTTGTATGACTTACTTGAAGCGGAGTTAAGAGGTTAATGGCATCAGCCGCCTTGCGATACACACCATCGGAGGCAACCTTAGCGGCTTTCATTTCAACTAAAGGTGAATAGCGAATATACTCTTCTAAGCCGATGGCTTCATCTAATGGTACAATGCTTTTTTCGCCATCTTTTCTCATGCGTCGTCGCCTAATCTCAACAGCCCCGTATGAGAACTGAACGGTACGTTTCAT
The DNA here is from genome assembly GCF_003337665.1 of Halanaerobium sp. ST460_2HS_T2. Taxonomy (NCBI): domain Bacteria; kingdom Bacillati; phylum Bacillota; class Clostridia; order Halanaerobiales; family Halanaerobiaceae; genus Halanaerobium; species Halanaerobium sp. ST460_2HS_T2. The sequence goes on along the minus strand of NZ_QPJF01000051.1, from coordinate 3,480 downwards.
TGTTTTCTGTATATCGTATCCTTTTTCTTTATAAGTATGAATTAATTCCAAATCAATCATCTCGATTGCTTTGGAAACCAGCTCACACATGACTTTTGGAAGGTATTGATCTAATCGTATTTCACTGTCTAATAATGTTTCAGAATCCTTTAATATACTGGCAATTTCTGCTATAATTTGATTCATAAGAAGACCTCTTTTCTGGATTTGTGGTTATCTCTAGATTAAGGGTCTTCTTCCTTTTTGTCTACTTTAATTTCTTACCCTACTATTTTACTTTCCGACAACTATTTTACACATAGTTCTTTGGATTATTCTACATTAGTCAATGGAATATCACTTGCATTGTTTTTAGTTCTTATACCTTCTTTTTTCCATTGATATCTACGAAGGAACATTGCGTTTGCAATGATAATCAAGGCACTTCCTTCATTTATAATTAAACCTAATGTAAGAGGCATGACTCCGATCAAGGCAGTCACAACAAGGAACGCAACTATCGCTAACGAAATAGCAATATTTTGGTCTATTTTAGAAACTGTCTTTTTACTTAATTTTAGTGTATATACTAGTTGATCTAAATTATCCTGCATTAAAGCAATATCTGCTGTCTCTAGTGCAACGTCTGTTCCTTGAACTCCCATTGCAATACCTACATCAGCCTGAGCCAGTGCTGGTGCATCATTTACACCATCTCCTACCATCGCTACCTGCCCATACTGTTTTTGCAATTCTTTCACTGCGTTAATCTTATCTTCTGGAAGGAGTTCTGCTCTTACTTCATCAACGCCAAGTTCTTTACCAATTGCTTCACCTGTTAGTCTATTATCACCTGTTAGCATAACAACCTTTTTCACACCAGCTTCTTTCAAACTTTGAATAGCTTGTTTTGCATTTTCTTTGGGTCTATCAGCTACTGCAATCATCCCAAGTACTTCATTGGCAGTTCCTAAGAGCATGACAGTTTTCCCTTGTCCTTGCAGCTTTTCAATTTGCATGACGTGGTCTTTATTTATGTTTACTTTTAATTCGTTAAACAAGCGTGGATTTCCAATGTAGTAATTATTTCCGTTAATCTTACCTTTTGCCCCACGACCTGTAAGTGAATCGAATTCTTCTACATCTGGAATTGTAATCTTTTTGTTTAATGTTTCTTCCATAATCGCATCAGCTAAAGGATGTTCGGATTGTTTTTCAAGCGCACCAGCAATCTCCAATAATTGCTTATTTGAAAGGTCTGATACCGTTACAAGATCCGTGACCGAAGGCTTTCCAACTGTCAAGGTTCCTGTTTTATCAAATGCCACAACTTGAGTACTACCAGCTGATTCTATATAAATACCGCCTTTAACCATTACTCCACTTCGAGCTGCCGTTCCAATGCCAGTAACGACTGCGACTGGCACAGACAGTACTAATCCACAAGAACAAGAAACGACTAGTACCACTAAAGCTCTATATAACCATTCATCAAAAGGTTGACCAAAGAAAAGGGGAGGTACAATAGCCACAATGATCGCTAATACAAACATGGCTGGCGTGTAAATGGCACCAAATTTCTCACTGAACCGCTGTCCTTTCCCTTTTTTCATTTGTGCGCCCTCTACTAATTTAATAATTTGGGCTAGGGTTGTATCTTGAGCAAGTTTAGTCACTTCTATTTCCAATGCACCACGTTCATTTAATGTTGAAGCAAATACCTCATCTCCTAATTGTTTTGATACAGGTATTGACTCTCCAGTAATGGAAGCTTGATCAACTGTAGTTGAACCTTTAGTGACTACACCATCAACTGGTATTTTTTCTCCGGGACGTACCAGAACGATATCTCTGATTTCCACTTGTTCTGTCAATATACGCATTTGACGACCATTTCGAATGACTGTTGCTTCACTAGGGGCTAATTCAACTAATGCTCTAATTGCATTTCTGGCTTTATCTGATGCGTATGATTCCATTAATTCACCTAAAGAGAAAATAACGACAAGCCCCGCAGCTTCTCCCCATAATCCTAGATAAATAGCTCCAATTACTGCCGCAATATGCAATGTATTAATGGAGGGACTTCCATTTCTTAATTCAACCCATGCACTTCTTGCTGGATAGATCCCTCCAACAACAATTGCAATACTATATAAAATAATCGCCCACATTTCAGGTAGACCGAATCCAATTTCTGCAATCAGTGTAAATGCTGTGACGGTTGCGGCAATAATCAACAGTATTGTCCTTGGGTGTTTATACCACCTTGTATTCATTTCTGTGTTCCCCTGAACTGACCCCTGTCAAGTAGACAGATAAAAAAATAAGTTTTTTTGAGACTAGAATTATCTAGTCTTTTTTTAATCGTATAGGAAATTATACTTTTGCAGGAATGTGGATAACTTTGTAGAAAGATAAAAATATTATGAGCCCAAAACAAAGAAGAAATCACATTAAAGTCAAAACAATATTGAATGATCACTGGGAAGAGTTTAAGATTAAACATCTTCCAGGTAGAGTGCCTGCTGATATGTTAAACCATGTAATTGATCAGGTAGAAAAATCAATGAAATGTGGTAACCCAGAAAATGGTTATGCTAAGTATAAATGCTTAGATTGTGGTGAAGAGCATATTGTCAGCTTCAGCTGTAAAAGTAGATTCTGCTCCAGATGTGGTAAAGTCTATGTAGATAAATGGGTAGACAAACAGGTTGATATGATCTTAGATGTCAGCCATAGACACATGGTATTTACTGTTCCAGAAGAATTAAGAGGATATATTTACTGGCAGAGAGATATCATAAAAGATTTAAGTGATAAAGTAGCAGAATTAATCCAGAGATACATAGATAAAAAAGGTAAAATTCATGAATATGAAGCTGGAATAATAACAGTAGTTCATACTTTTGGGCGTGATATGAGCTTTAATCCTCATGTGCATGCATTAATAGCAGAAGGTGCATTAGATAAATATCATCAGTGGAGTAAAGTAGGATATTTTTCCTACAAATATTTAAGAAAAGCCTGGCAGAAAGTACTTTTAGATATCTTTAAAGAAAGATTTCCAGATAATCAAAAAGTTCAAAATCTAATCAAATATTTCTACAAAAGATACAAAGAAGGTTTTTATGTCAATGCAGAAAGTAGAATGAATAGTGCTCGAGGAGCAGCAAAATACATAGGAAGATATTTAGCCAGACCAGCTATTGCAGAATATAGAATTTTAGAGTATGATGGGAAAAAGGTAAGTTTTTGGTATGAAGATCATAAAACAAAAAAGAGAGTGGAATTAGAGTTATCAGCCATGCAATTTATTGGCAGAATAATAATGCATATACCACCCAAATATTTTAAGATGACCAGAAGATACGGACTCTACAGAAGAGGCTACAACAAAAGAGTCAAAAAGATAGTAGCTCTCTGGAAGTACATGAAAAGAAGACAGTTGAGATTAATCATGCAGTATAAAGTTACTAGATCACTAAGCTGGAGAGAAAG
>NZ_QPJF01000050.1:0-9777 GCF_003337665.1 Halanaerobium sp. ST460_2HS_T2 | reverse complement strand
TGAAGAAAAGATAAATGACCTATTAGACTACTTTTTTGAGCTTCTTCCTGGTTATATCAAGAAATCATTAATGATTTCTAACGCCGAAAGTTGAGTTATTATTTAATAAAAGAGCAAGTGAAAGCGAAGAAATTAAAATTAGTGGGATATAAAGGATAATATAATAAAGGGTATTATTTAAGACTCGCCAAAACTCTTCACTTTTTAAGATGTTAACAAAATTATCTAATCCTATCAGTTTAGGTGGACCACTTATGATATCCCATTCTGAAAAACTTAGCGATAAAGAACCCAACATTGGCAATATTCCGAATACTATTAATCCCAGAACACTGGGAAGCAAAAATATAAATATGCTCAGATATTTATTCTTCTTCTTATAAAAGATCATTTAGACTACTCCTTCTACTAATTATTTTGCTCTAAAAAATCTTCCTGCTGAAAAATTATTTCTTCGACAGTTTTTTCATCACTAACTAAAACATCAAGAAAACCATTCCGTAATCCTCCTAAAATAGCTTCTGTAGTATCCAATGATGTTGCAATTCCAATCACTGTTTCGATATCTTTAAGCTCAGCTAAAGATATACTTAAAACCCGCTCGTCAATAGATTTACTACAGATATTTCCATTAATATCATAAAATCTAAAACAGCTTTGACCAACTGCACCTTTTTCTTCTAATAAATCCAAATCATTTTCTGTTAAGTTATCTACCTGAACCAGAGATCTGTGTTTCCATAAAGCATCAAGTCCCATTAGAGCTATATCAACGTTTCTGCCCTTTTCTAAAATTGCCCCAATTTCTTTATCTTTCTTTAAATTATCCACTAAATTTGAGTTGCTGACAAAACCAGGAGCATGCATTAAATGCGATTGTCCATCTAAAATATTAGAGAGTTCATTTGCAAGACTAAAAGATTGTAAAGTTGTTGAGGTTTGACCAAGTCCTCCTATTAATTGAACAACTTCAATACCTGTAGTTTCTGCCAGATTTAATGATTTCATAGACTTAATCATCTCATAAACTGAAATTCCCCAGGAAACCCCTATTTTTTGATTGCTCTTAATTATACTGTTTAAATAATTTGCTGCCGCCTGACCAACCACCTGTCTGATCATATCTGGAATATAGCTGGTTGTTGGAACAACAATTGCATCTTTTAAACCAAAATATTTTTTTAAAGATTCTTCCAGGTGTTCACAGGAGTCAACTGTGTCTAAAATAGTAATTTTAACTATCCCCTCATTTTTTGCTTCAGTTAACATTCGTGAAATTTGTGATCTTGAGACATCTACTATTTTTGCAATTTCCTTTTGATTCATATTCTTTTCATAGTACAAATGTGCAACCTTTTTTAAAGTTCTCATTCTTTCTCTGTTAATTTTAATCACCTCTGTTCATTTTTTTAACATATGTGATAGTTTTTGTTTGATTTATTTTACTATATTTAAATTATAATACTAAAATATGGGATATGTCAAGAATAAATTATATTATTTTATGATTGTTTTTGCACATATGTGAATTTAAATAAAAATAATAAGTGTTTAAGTGATTTTTTTGCTAAATAATATTATATAAAAAATAACCTGCCCCAGATACTGGAAACAGGCTAATAATAAGAAATATAATTATTTGTTTTTGTGAAATAACGCACTTTAACCAGGTTCAAAACGGTCGTTTTGAACCTGGTACCATAAAATATTATTTTTCCATCGAATCATCAAAGGCCAGTTCTGAGGGCTTAAAATCTATATCCCGGACAAAGTTAAGTGCTTCCCGAGCACCATAAATTCTATCCATTCCACTATCTTCCCATTCTACAGATAGGGGTCCAGTATAATTCATCAGATTTAATTCTCTAATTATTTCATCAAAATCTATATCTCCATGTCCAAGAGAACGAAAATCCCATCCTCTTCTGCGGTCACCAAAGGGGAGATGCGAGCCTAAAATTCCCTCCCGTCCATTTAAAGTCACTGCTGCATCTTTCATATGCACATGATAAATTCTCTCACTAAAATCTCTCAAAAACAAATGAGGAGTCAGTCCCTGCCAGATTAAGTGACTTGGATCAAAATTAATTCCGAATTCAGGCCGCCAGTCAAATTTATCTAAAAGTTTTTGAGCTGTATAAAAATCAAATGCAATTTCTGTCGGATGCACCTCCAGAGCAAATTTAACCCCATTTTCTTTAAATACATCTAAAATTGGATTCCACAGCTCAACTATCCGATCAAATCCTTCTTCGATCATTGATTCTGTGGTCTGAGGGAAAGAATAAAAAAACTTCCAGATAGGAGAACCTGTAAAACCTGTAACTAGATTAACACCAAGATTACCTGCTGCTACTGCTGTAAGCTGCATTTCTTCTATTGCCCATTTTTGTATTTCATCCGGTTTGCCTGCATATTTTTCCGGAGCAAAATTATCAAGACGAGGATCATAACGATCTCCAACACACTGACCGGCAAGATGGTTGCCAATAGCCCAGACTCCCAAATTATATTTATCCAAAATTGCTAACTTCTTTTCTACATAAGAACTTTCTCTGGCTGCTTTTTGGACATCCAGATGATCTCCCCAGCAGGCGATTTCCAGGCCATCATAACCAATCTCACTTACAGTCTGTGCCAGATTTTCAAATTTCATGTCTGCCCACTGCCCGGTAAATAAAGTTACTTTTCTTCCCATATTCAACACTCCATTTCAAAAGTATTTTAAAGTTATTTATAAAATAGATTTTAATTAATAATTAAAACCATATCATAGCCAAATAATTAATTTACTCAATTTCTATCCATTTTTCCTCCCGGCTGCTTTTTAAAATTGCCTCGGTAATTTTAACTTCCTGCTGACCATCAGCAAAAGTGGCAAAATCATAATCAGCTGGATCACCATTTTCCCGGATACAGTCATAAAAATCCTTAATCGAGTTTTTTAAACCTTCTGACCAACCTTCAATATGACCTCCTGGATAATAACAGCGCTCAGCAGCTTTTCCAGCCAGGAGGGAAGGATCGCGAACTAAATCCTGATTGGCCTGCTCCCGATGCCCAATAAATAAATGATTGGCCTTTTCCTGAGACCAGTTTATACTCTTTTTACTACCACTAATTTCGATAAAAAGATCATTTTTATGACCGGCATTAACCTGAGAAACTATAAAACTGCCTGCTGTACCATCTTCAAGTTCAAAAAGTATCGAAGCATAATCTTCTGTTTCCACCTGATATTCTTCATATTCCGCCGACTCTGCATCAGCTTTAGCAAAACTTTTCACCTCAGAAAGCGGCTTTTTACGTTCAGAATACACAATTTTTGTATTAGCAATTAAACGACTAATTTTTTTACCAGTCAGATACTGCAGCAGATCACAAAAATGAGATCCAATGTCCGCTACAACTCTAGATTTACCTCCTTTTTCAGGATCAACACGCCAGCTATAATCGGTTTTAAAAAGCATCCAATCCTGCAAATAATGACCTTGAACATGAAGAATTTTTCCCAGCTCTTTCTGCACCTGATTCTGCATTTCTTTAACCAGTGGATAATGCCGATAGTTATAATTTACTCCTGTATACAGTTCTTTTTTTTCGATAATTTCCAGCAATTCTCTTCCCTCTTTTGTATTCATCACCAGTGGTTTTTCTGCAAAAACATGGACTCCTGCTTCCAGAAAATCTCGATTGATAGGAAAATGCAGATAATTAGGGGTACAGTTATGAACTATATCTAAATCCTCCTCTTCCAGCATTTTAAGATAATCAGCATAATAACCAGGAACATTTAATTCTGCCGCTGCTTTTTTAGAAGATTCTAAAGAACTAGCCACAACTGCCTTAACCTCAACATTCCCGATTCTTCTTAATGCTTCAACATGGGCTCGACCAACAAAACCTGTTCCAATAATTCCCACTTTTAATTTAGCCATTTTCTCACTTCCCCAGTTTAAATTATTTGCCTTCTCAATAGTATTCTATATTCCGCAAAATATAAATAAATTTAATCAAACTGATTTCTGCTTTTTCTGCATTAAAACAGCTCCAATTAAAATTAATCCTTTAAATGCCTCTCGCAGAAAAGGAGGAACACCAAGTAAATTAAGCAGATTATTCATTACAGCAATAATTAAAACCCCAAGAATTGTTCCAATTACTGTTCCGCGGCCTCCACTCATGCTGGTTCCACCAACAACAGCTGCCGCAATTGCTTCCATCTCGTAACCACTACCAGCATTCGCATAATCCATTGATCCAATCCGGGAAACCTGAATAATAGCTGCAAAAGATACTAATAATCCGGTAATTGCATAAACTCTCCTCTTTACTTTTTTAACATTAACCCCTGATAAGTTAGCGGAACGCTCGTTGGAACCAACCGCAATAATTTGACGTCCAAATGTTGTCCGTTTAGAGACAAAATATAAAACTCCTGCAATCAGCAGCCAGTAAATTACCGGCATCACTCTAAAGCTGCCAATCTGAAAATTAGAAATCCCCAGAAACTGCATTGGTACCCTTGGGTTATAGCCCTGCATAAAGTGCTGGGTTACACTGCGGTAGAATTTCATTGTTGCCAGAGTCACCACAAAAGGTGGAATACCCCCCCGGGTAATTAAAAGCCCATTCAAATTACCTAAAAAATAACCAATTGCCAGTGATAAAATTACTGCAATAAAAATAGCTGGTATTCCTTCAATTCCCAGATTAATTAGAATTCCATTGGGACCTCTATCAATTAACATCATCAAAGAAGCACCAACAGCTACCAGAGTTGATCCCACAGAAAGATCAATTCCGGCTGACATAATTACAAAAGACATTCCCAAAGCAATAAGACCAACTCCAGCATTATTTCTTAAAATATTTATCCAGTTATTGATCCAGGTAAGAAACCAACTGCCTAAAGAGTCATAATCGAACCCCAGACTCCAGGTCTGTAAAATTATCATCACAACAAGGGCAATACCGGTGCTAAATATCGGTTTATTTGTCCAATTATCTAAAAACCAATCTTTAAATCCTTTTTCTCTATCTTTATCCTGCATCTTAGGATCCCTCCTGCCTAGAATTAGTCTGAGCACCAGTTGCCAGCCGCATAATCTCATGTTCTGTCATCGAATCTCCCTTAAGTTCCCCCTGGATTATTCCATGATACATCACCAGACTGCGGTCACAGATTCGAATAATTTCTTTGGCCTCACTGGATAAAATAATTACTGCAATATCTTCAGCTGCAAGTTCTAAAATAATATCGTAAATATCTTCTTTAGCTCCTACATCAACTCCCTGAGTGGGATTATCCAGGATAAAGAGCTCCGGACTTGCAATTAACCATTTTGCAAGTACAATTTTTTGTTGATTCCCACCCGAAAGACTATTTATCGGATCATTTTTTTGATCCATTTTAATCTGTAGATCTTTCACCTGCTGTTCAAATTCTTTTTCCTGCCTTTCCAGATCAATAACTCCCCAGTTATCAAATATAGGCCAGGTAACAATTGAAGCATTCTCAAAAATATTCATATCTTTTATTATACCATTTTCTTTACGATCACGGGGCAGATATCCTATTCCCTTCTGCAGAGCATCAGTAGTATTTCTGACTCTAATTTTTTCACCTTTTAAATAAATCTCTCCTGATTCAATCTGGCCGCTGCCAAAAATAGCTTCGAAAAGTTCACGGCGTCCATCTCCCAAAAGTCCTGTAACACCCAGAATCTCTCCTTTATGAGCGGAAAATGAAATATCCTTAAAATTATTTTCAAAAGTTAAATTTTCTACTCTCAGAACTTCCTCACCAAATTCTGTTTCTCGCTGCAGTGACTCTGTTCTTACTTCATGACCAACCATCGAATAAGCCAGCTGATCTACAGTAACTTCTTCCACTAAACCTTCTGCAACTGTTTCTCCATTTCTAAGAACAGTATAACGATCACAAAATTCCATAACTTCACTCAATTTGTGAGAAATAAAAACTATTCCAACATCATGTTTTTTTAAAGTTTCCATCATTGAAAATACCCGCTCTATTTCCTGGTCTGTGAGCGAAGTTGTCGGCTCATCCATTATGATAATTGATGCATCCATCATAATTGCCCTTGAAATTTCAACTATCTGTTTATAGGATGTATCAAGATCTCTAACCATTGTTTTCGGATCAAGCTTAATCTGCATTTTTTCAAACACTTCTCTCGTCTTACTCTCCATTTTTTCTAAATCTAAAAAACCCCGCTTATTTTTCAACTCCCGACCAATAAACATATTCTCATAAATGGGAAGATCATTGATCAAATTTAATTCCTGATGAATAAATGCTATCCCGGAATTCAATGACTCAGCTGGCGAATTAAATTCTACTTTTTCTCCGTCAATTAAAATTTCTCCCTGATCAGCAGGCAGTACCCCTCCTAAAATATTCATTAGAGTTGATTTTCCGGCTCCGTTTTCTCCTATCAATGCACAGACTTCTCCTCCCTGAACAGAAAAATCAACATCTTTTAGGGCTTGAATTGCTCCAAATGCTCTGGAAATATTTTTCATTTCTATCTTCATTAAATCACATCCCATCAATTCAAATCAGAGGCTATGAAATCCCTGCTTTTCTGGTACAATAATTCAGGTAAATTTCTTAACCTCTGATTATCTGGTATATTTGATATCTCAATTATAATTGTTTATGAAATTCAAAATGCTGACTGAACCATTTGTTTAATATTAATAAGGAGAATCTGGATCCAGGAACTTTTCATAATTTGTACGGTCAACTATGGTAGTAGGAATTATTTTTTCCTGAGGCACATCTTTGCCCTTTAAGATATCTAATGCCATATCAACAGCATCTTTTACCATTGCTGGCGAATAAAGTGCGGACTCCAGCCAGATATTTTGATACTCCGGCATCATTTCAAAGTATTCCTGCATTCCTCCACCACCAGTAACTACTTTGATATCTTCCCGACCTGCTTCTTCAATTGCTTTAACTACCCCAATAGAGGTTTCATCATCCATTGAATAAACAGCATCAATCTGATCATGTCTGATTAAAATATCTGACATATCACTTAGACCTGCCTCACGGGTAAACTTAGTTGCATAAGTATGCAGATCAAAATCAGCTCCTATTTCTTCTAGAGTATCTAAAAATCCTGCTTTGCGGAGTTCAGATACTGAACCAGCTGTTGGAACTTCTAAAATCACTACTGTTCCCTCTTTACCAATCTTATCTGTAATATAGTGTGCACCTTCAACTCCCATATCATAGTTATCTCCAGCTACTCTATAAACACCATCAACATCAATTTTAATATCAAAGTTTACTACTTCAATTCCATCTTCAATTGCCATTCTAATTGGGACTTCCATACCTGTCCACTGTGGGAAGGCAACTATTGCTTCTGCTCCCCAGGTTTTTAAATCATCAAGCTGCGAAGTCATTTCAGCAGCATTACTGCTGGTCTGAATTCGATATTCAATCTGATCAGAAAGTTCTTCACAGCGTGCCTCAGCATGATAGGCAACTGCTGCTACCCAACCATGAGTAACTGCCGGGGCCAGAACACCAATCTTATACTTATCCTGAGCACTTACACTGCCAGCAAAAACAAGAGTCACTAAGAGAGAAAAAGTAACCAGAAACACTAAAGCTTTTTTCATAATAAATTTCCTCCTTTTTTTATTGAAAATCTCTATAAGACTCAGCAGCTAAAACTGCTGTTAAAACCCCTGTCCAAATTAATCGATTCTCTGTTCAAAATATTATTGTAAACCAGCAATCTCTTCTAAAATTTCAACTGTTGTAATTAATTCTTTCTTTGTCATTCGATCCGTTGTTACTCCTTTCTCCGCACAATCAATAAAATGAGAAAGTTCATGATAAAACATTGCGGTCGGTGGTAAATTAATACCTGTTTCAATTTTAGGTTCTGATTCTATATCAAATTCTACTGGATCTCCCTCAGGTGGATAAAAAGTAAGACCCTCTTCTTTGACTAAGAGACCCTGTTCAAAATAGACACGCCAGCAGGCAGTAAAAGGATAGTTTGCATTAAACCAGGCTGCCTCAGCTCCAACATTTAAATCTCCAAAATTATAATTAAAACGATAGTGCTCTTTAAACTCACTTTCTTTTCTGCCGGCAGCATTAAAACTGTAGCTTTCAGGCCTACCAAACAAGCTGATAATTAAATCAAGATCATGAATGTGCAAATCAAATGGCAAAAGTCCGCTCTTTTCTTTATCAAACATCCATCCCCCCTGAACCCAGTTGGGTGCTGCTGTTAAACGAGTAAAATAAGCATCCAGCACCTTACCGTATTTTTCACTTCTTACTGCTTCTTTTAAAATCTCAACTTCCCTGGTAAAATGAAGCACCTGACCAACAAATACCTGAGCATCCATCTCTGAAGCCAGCGCAAATATTCTTTCCGCATCCTCTTCATGTAGAGCAACTGGTTTTTCAATTATTATATTTTTGCCAGCATTCAAAGCCTTAAGAGCATGCTCAACATGCAAAAATGTAGGGGTGCAGATATCCACAATATCAACTTCTTCAGCCACCAGTAATTCTTCTACTGTCGGATAAATTTTCACTCCCCAGTTAGCTGCTTTCTGCCGATCATCCTCTGAAGGACCAACAACTGCTTTCACCTCAGCTTCGTTAATTTGAGCATAGTTATTAAAATGCACTGTACCCATCCCTCCAACACCAACAATAGCAATTTTTTGCATTTGCCCCCCCTTTCTCATATTTTCTATCAAATATATTATCCAGAAACACCTTAAAGCTTTTGGTCAATCAAAGTTAAATATCAAAACCGGCTATTTTAAGAAACTGATAGGATTCTCTTACTGCTTCATTTACCTCAGCCAGATCTGTCGGCCCTTCTTCAGTAAATTCTATTTCTATACTGAAAGGAGAATTATTATTATTTTCTTTTAAAATTTTAAATAAAGACTCAAAATCAATTTTACCCTTACCTAAAGCAGGAAAATTCCATTCTTTTTGAGAGCCCGCTTTATCTTTTAAATGCAGATGTCCGACTTTTTCTACTGCAGACTTTAAATCGGTTTCTAAATCAAGGTTTTCTTCTCCATAAAAAATAGCATTGGCTGTATCATAATTAATTACAACTCGCTCAGAATCAACCAGCTCAACAATTTTTTTTAAATGCTTACCTGTTCCATGTTTACCATGGTTTTCAAGTCCTAAAATCAGCTTATATTCTTCCAAATAAGGAATTAAGCTTTTAATGTTTGCGGCTGTTTTCTGATCAGAAAGTTCTGCCTCATCTTGCAGGTGAGCTTCCCCAATCGAAGAAATAATATATTTGCAACCAAAAAAATGGGCCAGTCGAATATTAGCAATAAAATCATCGATCCGATTATTATCCATCAAATTTGTGTGACCGCTTAAAGAAATTGGGGTTAGCCCGGCCTCAATTAACTGATCTTCTATCTCATATAATTTCCTTAAAGACATGGTTGGAAAAACATGCTCTGTCCAGCCTTTGGTAGCAGTAAGTTCAATGTAATTAAAACCAGCAGCTTTAATCCCTGCAATTGCCTGTTTGAGAGAAAATCCATGGTAGGTATTTGAATTCACAGCAATTATTCTTTTCAAAATATCCCCTCCTTAGTTAAGTAACTTAATAGTCGTTTGTATAATGTCTAAGGCCCTAAATGACAGGGCTCATGACATAAATTTTTGGTGATTTCCTCCTTAAGATATGGTATAATATAGTTAGAGATACTAAAAATACCACAAAGCCA
>NZ_QPJF01000049.1:0-10568 GCF_003337665.1 Halanaerobium sp. ST460_2HS_T2 | reverse complement strand
CAATAAAATATTTTATTTTTAAAGATTGAAATGATTTTTTAACGGCAAAAATCTAAAAAGAACTACTTTAACTTTTTACTTGCCGAATTCAAGTTGAATATTAAATTTCCGAAAATCAATTTAGATAGAGAAAAAACTCAAATTGAATTTACAGACAACAAAAACATTCAGCAAGATGACGAAGAAGAAAAGGAAGTTTTGAGCATAACTAAATGGAGAAGTGCTGAACAACAAGTTTGTAAAATATTAAATTATAAAAATTATAATGTAAAGGATGTTAGTAAGCAAAATTTAGGCTTTGATATTGAAGGTATTGATCCTGATGGAAATGATATTTATTTTGAAGTTAAGTCAGTGGATAATTTTGGTCAATCTTTTATAATAACAAATAATGAATGGTCTGCTGCAAAAGATAAAGGGGGGAAATATGTTATTACAATAATTAAACAGGAAGGTAATAAATTAAAAGTTGCTTTCTTAAAAAATCCTTTGAAAAAATTAAATATGGATAGAAAATGTAGACAATGGGTCTGGGAATGTACCAATTATTCTTTTGATACCCAAGTTTTTAAATTATCTAAAAGTTGATTTAAATATTTTAAGAGGCATAGTGCTGTTACTCCCATTGGCGTATCGTTCGCACCTTATATCTGAGTTGGAGTTGGTTTTCTGATACGCCTTATATAATACTCAGCATTTTCTATTTCCAAGACTTCATAGACACCTATCTTATTGTGTTATTCTAAAATTAAGAAACTGAAGGAGGTTAATTATCTTTAATAAAGCACATAAATATAGTTCATTCTTAATACTATTATCTATTTTATTATTAGTATTAGTAAATAGTACAACTGCTTATTCAAAGTCTTTTGATTTTTCTTTATCAATATCTCCAAATATCCCTTTTTATCATGATAGTCTTGAAGGAGATTCTGCAACTTTTGAGGATGGATATGGAGATACTTACTATTTTTCAATGGATCCTTTAAAAGAATCTACAAAATCTAATGAGATAATCCTTTATAGTAACTATACAATTAATAAATTAATTTTTAGCTTTGGATTGGGGAAAGGTATGCCTAATGATGATAACAGCTATAAATTATATGATATTGGTGGTGGTTTAATTCTATTTGATAATGATAAAATTAGATTAGACACTAAAGTTTATTATGAAGAAATTGATTATGAATTTAAATATGATGAATACGGTTCGGCTTGGCCTGGAGACCCTGGTTATTATACAGGAGGAAGCTTTATAGATCCTGGAACACCTATTTATGCTTCTTCTTTAGGAAGTGGCTTTAAATATAAAGTAAGTTTGTCATATAAAATTTCAGAGAGATCCAATCTAATTCTAAGTTATAACATAAGAGACATTAAATTTGATGAATTACACACTACTTATTTAGGAGAACATGATTTAAACTTTGATGCTTCTGGCTCTTATTTTGAGATCAGTTATAATTTAGAGATATAAAATATTATTTGACATTTACAGGAGGGTTTTAATTGAAAAAAATACTTATTATTACTTTAATTTTAATATTAAGTTTAAGTTTGGTAGTTGGCTCCAGTCAAAGAAAAGTAAGCAAATCGAAGTTGCAAAATAGAAATGGAACCTACTACATAGTCAATGAGACAGAACCATTTACAGGAAAAACCATAAAATATTATCCTAATGGTCAAGTTGAAGAAATAATTAATTTTGAAAACGGAAAAAAGCATGGAGAAACAATAAAATATTATGAGAATGGACAACTTAAACAAAAAATATCCTATAAAAATGGGGAGAAACACGGAGAATCCCTTATATGGATCTATTCTAATGGTCAGGTTACATCAAAACTTAATTATAAAGATGGAGAAATAAATGGAGAAAGAATAACTTATTATCCTAATGGACAGATTAAATCAAAAACTAATTTTAAAATGGGAAAAGAACATGGAGAAGCTATACGATACAATGAAAATGGTCAGGTTAAAGAAAAAGTTAATTACAAAAATGGAAAAATTAAAGTATCACCTGAAAATTTACAGTTTAGAATAGAAAACAAAAAATCAGTGATCATTACAGATTTTAATTTTGATATAGAAGATAAAAATATTATTATCCCTACTCATATTGATGGTGTTGAGGTAAAATCAATTGGCGATGGAGCTTTTAGTAGAGAAGTTTTAGAATCAAATGTTTTGGAATCAGTAGATATTCCAACCACCGTTACATCGATAGGAGATAATGCTTTTAGTGGGAATGATTTAACATCAATAAATATTCCAAATAGTGTTACTTCTATTGGGAAAGCCGCTTTTAAAGATAATAACTTAACTTCAATAAAAATCCCAAATAGTATTACCTCTATTGCTGATGAAGTTTTTATGGGAAATGATTTAACATCAATAAATATTCCAAATAATGTTACTACCATTGGTAAAGCTGCTTTTAAAGATAATGATTTTACAACAGTAAATATCCCTAATAGTATTACAGCAATTGGAGAAGAAGCTTTTATGGGAAGTAAGACAAAATTAGATTTTGAAAATAAATTAACATCACTAATTCTTGGAAATAAAATAAACTCTATTGGGAATAAAGCATTTGCATATAATGAATTAACCTCAGTAGAGATACCAGATAGTGTTACTTCTATTGGCAAGGATGCTTTTAAGGCAAATAATTTGAACTCATTAGATTTAGGAAATAGTGTTATATCAATTGGTGATGGTGCTTTTAGTGAAAATGAGTTAACATCAATACAAATACCAGATAGCGTTACTTCCATTGGTATGGCTGCTTTTTTTGATAATAATTTAACCTCAGTTGATTTAAGTAATAACGTGACTTCAATTGGCGATTTTGGATTCCAGAAAAATAATTTAAAATCAGTAGAAATACCAGATAGTATAAATTCGATTGGTTTTTTAGTTTTTGCTTATAATAATTTAACATCGATAAAAATCCCAGAGAATTTAACTTCTATTAGTATGGGAGCTTTTGCTTATAATAACTTAAGATCTGTAGATCTAGGAAGTAATGTAAAATATATTGAATCTACCGCTTTTAAAGATAATGAATTAACTACAGTAGAAATTCCAGAAAGTGTTAGAACTATCAGGGAGGATGCTTTTGATGAAGATGTTGAGCTTATTGGTTGGTAAGTTTAAAATTAGTAGAGAATTTTATAAAGCTGTTTCATCTATTAAAAAGGATAATTATTATAATAGGAATTTAAACTTAATTTTACTAACACAACAAAATATGTATTAAGGTGTATTGATTAAAAGTGCTGACATTCCCTGAATATTAGTGATGTTGGTGCTTTTTTGTTATTTTTTTATCCATTAATACAACAAATTGTATTTAATTTTACAGTTAAGTGCATTATAATGTATATAGAATCTTTAATTTTTTCGCTCCCGTGAGAAGTGATCACTTTCCAGAAAGGTTATTATTTAGAGTAAATTTTAAAAAACTATCAACCACAAGAAAGGAGTTTTGTTGATGAATAAAGTTGAGCCAATTCGCGACAAAGAGAAGATTGAAGAGGTGAAGATGGAACTTCTGAAGGATAACTACAGAAATTATTTACTGTTTGTACTTGGAATAAACACTGGTGTGAATGTCAAATAATATTTTACATTTTCGTTAAATAAGATTTTACACCTAAGATTTTCCAAAAATGGTTTCTCTGTGAGTCAATCTGTAGCTGTCGCCATCTAAATTGATGATTTCGCACTTATGAACTATGCGATCTAAAATTGCAGCTGTAATGGCCTGATCACCTAATAATTCACCCCATTCAGTTGGTCCTTTATTAGAAGTGATAATAATTGAAGTCTGACCATACAATTTGTTTATTAGCTGGAAAAAGAGGTTAGATTCATGCTTTTCCATGGCCATAAACATAATGTCATCAATAATTAAAAGATCACACTTTAAAACTCTATTGAGTTTAGTTTTAGAAGACCTAATCATTTCAGCAGTTTTAAGCCAGTAAATTAAGTCACTAATGCCTGCAAATATTACTTTATAGCCTTCGTTAATGGCATGAATGCCCAGACCAATACTAAGGTGAGTCTTGCCCAAACCGCTGGGTCCAAGCAGGACTATATTGTAGCCCCGCTCAAGCCAGGATAGTTCTTTAAGCTGGTTAAACTGTTTTTTAGATAATGACTGCTGTTCTTCAAGATTAAACTCAGCCAGAGTTTTATACTCTGGAAATGCTGCCTGTTTTAGATATTTTTCCAGTCTGGCTGCTTCTCGTGCTTCAATCTCCTGATCCAGTATGTACTCAACCAGTTTCTCACTGGAAAAAGAGTTCTCAACAGCATGAGATATGATTTCTGATATATTCTCAGAGGCGTTTTTTAACTTTAAAACTTTAAATTTATCTTTTAGATTTGTAATTGTGGTTGTCATTTATACCTCCAGTTTTAAGAATCAAATATCTTTTGATACACATCAAGGTCTCTTACTGCTGGTTTAGCAGCAAGTTTAGCTTTATCTTTTTCATTTAAGGCTATATTATCAGCCACCAGTAAAATGTTATCATCTTCAACTTTAATTTTTTCTTTATCATAGAAATTGATAACATCTCTAAAATCACTGGCACTGTAGAGTTTTTTGCCAATACAGTATTCTAGTGCTTTAACAATAGTTTCAGGCTCTTTAGCCTCTAAAGCTTTATCGATTACCTGTAGTTGATCTCTGATATATCTGGGCTTTTCTTTTCTAATTCTGCCAAGAAATTTACTGGCTTTATCATTATCAGGAAAGAGAGAAACTATCTTTTCTATCAGTTTATCAATATTATCAGTTTTCTTTCTG
The DNA here is from genome assembly GCF_003337665.1 of Halanaerobium sp. ST460_2HS_T2. Taxonomy (NCBI): domain Bacteria; kingdom Bacillati; phylum Bacillota; class Clostridia; order Halanaerobiales; family Halanaerobiaceae; genus Halanaerobium; species Halanaerobium sp. ST460_2HS_T2. Next base: position 5,740 of record NZ_QPJF01000049.1, on the reverse strand, counting down.
CTGTGATCACTATTTTTAGAAAGATTACCTTTAGTTTTAAATATTTTATGTTCCGCCAGTTTGGCTGTACTTTCAAAATCATATATCAGGTATTTATCATTGTCCTCAAGCACTTTAACATAGCTGTCAGGCCCATGATAGGTACCTAAGGGAACAGAATATCTGTTACCTTTTATCGGAATGGTATTGTCTTTTCTCACCTGATAGGTTATACTTAAGTCAGAAGAATTATTTTTAATTTTTTCGGATACTGGCTTCAGGTATTTCTTTTCTACGGAGAATACCTGGGCTGGTATTTTTTTCGTTGTGCCGTGCTTTTTACCGTTGGCACGGCGTTCAAGCCACTTTAGACAATCCTCATTCCACTTCTCTAAATTGATAAATGTTCGATGTGCTGCAAAGTTATTTTTAGCGTAACCAACAACATTTTCAATGCGTCCCTTCGATTCTGGATCAGAAGCTTTACACATATATACTCTAAATTTTCTTTCAAGCCTGTAGGAAGCAAATTGATGAGTGTAAATTAAATCACCATAGTTTTCTTTGTAAAGTATTAAACTGTCCTGATCATAGACCGCCTCTGCAGGAATTCCTTCAAAGTATTGGAATGCATTTTCATGAACTGCTACTACATCAGCTGTAGTTAGTGGCCTATCAAACCATTCTACATATTTGAAGCGAGAATGGGAAAGTACAAAAGCAATGAGATACAGTTTAACTCTTGTTATTTCATCTGCTTTGTAGACCCATTTTTCACCCATATCAACCTGCATTTGCTGACCCATTGGTGGATCTTCAATTGCCTCATAGTCTCTGGTGTATTTTGATTTGGGGATATCATGTTTTTTTCTTAAATATCTGACATAGTTTCTGAGAGTACCTTCAGTAAATCCAGGATAGCCTCTAGCCAGTTCTTCAATCTTATCATATATTACGGACGAGAGAATGTCAGGATGTTTTTTAAGCCAGTTTAAGATTTCATCGTGATATTCATCTGCCTTTTTAGCTCTGGTATTCATTGACTGAAGTACCTCTTCAATTTCTTCCAGAGATAAATCATAGTATTTATTAAGTGTTGGCCGACTAATTTCAAGCTTTCTTGCGATCTGAGATTTATTTAACCCCAATTCTTTTAATTGTGGAATTTCTATATGCACTTTATATCCATCTTCTTTGCTCAATATTTCTGCCTCCTCTTAGGATTATTTAAAGAATATTATATCCTAAAAGAGCAGATTATGGTACTGGATTAATTTGACATATTTGCCAACTCAAAATCTCGGGCTTTACATTATCTAGCAATATCCGTAAAATCTTATTTATCGTTTTTGTAAAATCTATTTTATCATCTACAACTGGCCTTAGAATTAGTGATATGCTTAAACTTAAAGTTCAGGATGTTAGAAATCAAACTCACATCATTTTAAAGGAGCAGAAAACTGGTAAATCGAAAAAATTCTTCATTAATTCTGTGTTGAGGAATGCCCTGGATGATTATATCACCAATATGGCGGACCATGAATATTTATTTCAGAGCAGGAATGGGACCAATCAGCCGCTGTCCAGAAGTCAAACTTATAGAATCTTAAGTTCAGCAGGCAGAAAAGTTGGATTAGAACATATTGGTAATCACAGCACAAGAAAAACTTTTGGGTATTGGCACTATAAGCAGCATAAAGATGTTGCACTGCTGCAGCAGCTCTTTAATCATTCAGCTCCAAGCGTTACATTAGATTATATTGGTGTTAATCAGGATGTTATGGACAATTCAATGAAGAACTTTTCTTTATAAAAAGGGGGGCTTAGATTTGGAATATGATGATATTATTGATTATGAAAATGAAAGCACGAAATTAGACTTTAAAGCCGTTCAATATTATGGCAATAAACATGAGGCTCTATTAAAAGATGTTATGTCAATGGCTAATGCTGATGTTGAGGGGGAAAAACTTATTGTTGTTGGGGTAAATCATAAAGCTAATGGAGAAAGAGATATTGTTGGTATTGAAAAAGAAGATTTTATAGATTCATCAAATTATCAACAATTAATAAGAAAAAACATAGAACCTTATATTGAGATTTCTTATGAACCTCATAAGTATAATGGTAAAAATGAAGAAGATAACGGTAAATTAATAGGCATTATTAAGATTAAAAAATCTGATAATAAGCCTTATATGATGAAGAAAAAGTATGAAGATTTAAATCAAGGAGACTGTTTTGTTAGAAAAGGGACTCAACAAGATCCAATGACAAGAAATGATATAGATAAAATATTTGAGAATAAAACTTCAAACAATTTTGAGGATAATATTAAGATTGGTTTCATAAATACTGATTATTCTAAAAAAGTTAAATTACCAGCTTTGGAAAAAGAAGAATTACCTTCTGATAGAGCAGCTAAAAAAATAAAAAAAATATTAGAAGAGAAAAGAAACTCAGAAGATATTCTTGGTAATAGTGGATTTGGTGATTTTAATAAAATGATGGAAGGGTACAGGCATACCTTTTCCTCTGCTCCTTATGAAGTTCGAAGTATTGAAGAATTAGAGAAGAATTTAGAAAATGTAAAAGAAACTTATAAAGATAATGATATTTACGAATTATTTAACAGATCATATAGTATAAACTTTGAAATAATAAATGAAGATAGTGCATATATTGAAGATGTAATATTTAAGTTGATAATACCTAAAGAAGAAGGATTGTATATATTTCATAAATTTTATGAAAAACCCAATAATAGTTTGCAATCACAGATAACAAACCTGTATTATCCAAATGATAGTATTAAAAATTATCCCAAGATAAATTTTAAAGAAGATAGTAAAGTTATAGTAGAGCAGGATGTTGGAGAAATAAAACATCATAGGTATAGTACTATTTATAAAGAAGCTATTAGAGTATGGATTAACTCTACTTTGAGTGGTAAAACTATAGAGTTAAAAGGAATATTGTACGGCAAGAATTTAGCTGAACCAATTGTAAAAAGTTTCTTTATTGAGATTAAATGATTTGTCAATGACGTGATTATTCTAACTCCTTTATTTTATTATTAAGAATTATATATAATTAAGTTCATAAACTATTTTTCTAATTATTATTTGTAGAATTGAACTTGATTTTTAAAATAATAAGATATACAATAAAATTAATCTGTGTCTCAGTTTTAATAAGATCTGTGTCTCACTACCAAAAAAAGAACAGAGCGAAAAGGGTATCATAACTGATTTGACAGTATTCATAGCGATTCACCTTTCGGGGTTATAGCTCAGCTGGATAGAGCAACAGATTCCTAATCTGTAGGCCGGCGGTTCAAATCCGCCTAACCTCACCATTTATAATTTATTATATAGAATGATTATGATAGGACCAACCATTAATTTGGCTGGTCTTTTTCTTTAGCAAAATTATGTTTTGACACTCAGGTTATTAAAGTAGTATTATAATGTTAGTTCGGGAAAGATTTTTGCTGATATATTTTTGTATATGGGAGGTGTTAGTTATAATTTCCAGATTTATTGAATTTGTAAAAAAACCAAAAAGATCAATAAGAAGTAGAATAATAAGTATTTTTATGATTATTATTGTCATTTTAAATATTGTTTTTTTTCTTTCCTTTATAAGACGGGATAGGGAAATAGAGATTTATCAAAATAACGTTGATGTTAATTTTAAACTGAATCAACTTTCACTTAAAATCACCGAAAACTCGCGTCATTTTGATCTATTTTTTCAGGAGAGAAATGAAGAAAATCGAGAGTTATATCAAAATTCGCGGAATGAAATAACAGCTCTGATGAAAGAAATAAAAGATGAAATTAGTCGTGATCCAAAAAGCAGGACTTTTTATAGAAACTTAAATAATATGCTTGATTATCATGATCAATTGGCTGCAGATTTATTTAACAGTCGTGTTTTAAATCAGAGTACCTATCAAAAGCTTACTGATATTGATACACTATATTCTTATATGAGCAGTCATACTCAGAATTTAATAAATTCTTATCTTGCTTATCATAGTAGTAATTATGTCAATTTGCTGGTAGATACTCAGAACAGGACAAAAACTATTTATGCAGTCGTTATTTTAATTAGTATAGCTGTATTTATTTTTGCTGTTTTAATGTCAAATAGTATTCTCAATACAATTGAAAAATTATCCTCAGCTGCTCGTTATCTTTCGCTAGGGCACTGGGAGATTGAAGATATTAAAGAAATTAATTATCGGGAACTTAATATTTTAGGACAAACTTTCAATTTGATGAAAAACAATATTAGAAATTATATTAAAGAATTAAAGGAAAAATCAGAACTTGAGAATAAATTAAATCAGGAAAAAATGGATAATATAGAAAAAGAGAGGCTGTTAAAAGAATCCCAACTTTTAAATCTGCAGATGCAGATGGATCCTCATTTTTTATTTAACACTTTAAATACAGTCTCCAGAACTGCAATGTTTGAAAATGCGGCAGAAACACAGAATTTAATAATTGCAATTTCTAAAATAATGCGTTATAACCTTGATCACAAAGGTAAGTTAGTTGAATTAGAAAAAGAAATCGAGGTTTTAAAAGCTTATCTTACTATTCAGGAAACAAGATTTAAGGAACAGATGGATTTTGAGATATATACAGATGGGGATTTAGAACAGATTAAAATACCTCCGATGATAATTCAGCCTATTGTCGAAAATTCAATTATTCATGGACTTGCTGATACAGCTTCGGAAGGTAGAGTTTTAATAGAAATTAAACGATTTGCAAAAAAGGTAGAAATTAAGATTAGAGATAATGGAATTGGTATAGAGAGTGAAGAACTAAGCAAAATATTAAATGAAGAGCCTCAGAACAGTAAAAAAGAGGAAAGAGAGAGTCTGGGCATTTTAAATGTAATTAAAAGATTAAAACTTCATTATGGAAAAAATTTATTAAAAATAAATTCTAAAATTAACCAGGGGACTGAAGTAGTTATTGAGATACCGATTAAAAATTCATAAATAACTTACTTTAATTAAGATTTTTTAAGTTTAAAAGGAGGGAAAGATGATAAAGTTATTGATAGCAGAAGATGAACATCTGGAAAGAAAAGCAATAAAATTCTTTATAAATAAACTTTATAAAGAAGAGATTAGAATAGTTGCTGAGGTTAGTAATGGAGAAGAAGCTTTTTTTCAAGCTTTAGAAAAAGATGTTGATCTGGTTTTGATGGATATAAAAATGCCCAAACTAAATGGTCTGGAAGCAGCTGAAAAACTAAAAGAAAAAATACCAGGAATTGAGATTATTATATTAACTGCTCACAGTGAGTTTGATTATGCACAAAAATCAATTAAAATCGGAGTTAGTGATTATCTTGTTAAGCCATATGTAGAAGCAGATTTTAAAGAAGTTATTGACAGTGCTCTTAATAAAATTAAAGCTAAGAAAAAAGAAAATGAGAAAGAAAAAGAACTGCTGGAAAAAATCAAAAATATTTCTCCAGTTTTAGAAAAAGAAATAATTTTAAATATAATTTATAATACAGAATCTTCCATAAATAACTTTTTAAAACACACCAGATTGCTTGGTATTAAGGCTGAAAATTATCTTTTTATAACTTTTAATTATCAGGATCAACATAAAATTAATACAGATTTATATAATTAAGCGAATTTCATAATACGCTTAATTTAGTTTAATTCAAAAAAATATTGTCTGCGAATCATAAAAATAAGCCTTTTAATTTGAATTTGAAGATT
>NZ_QPJF01000048.1:0-10690 GCF_003337665.1 Halanaerobium sp. ST460_2HS_T2 | reverse complement strand
AATCTTCAAATTCAAATTAAAAGGCTTATTTTTATGATTCGCAGACAATATTTTTTTGAATTAAACTAAATTAAGCGTATTATGAAATTCGCTTATTTAATAAATTATTCTTGCTTTTAGACTCATTAATCTCATTATCTAAAATATCCTGCTGCAGTTTTTCTACATTATCATTTTCAATGATTTTAATAAAATTTTCTACAACTCTAGGAGAAAATTGGCTTCCTTTATTCGTCTTTATTTCATCTAATGCCTGTTCAAAACTTAATGAATCACGATAAGCTCTCTTAGATAACATAGCATCCCATGCATCTGCCACTCCCAGTATTTGCGAAATCAAAGGAATTTCATTCATTTTTAGATTTTCAGGATAGCCCTTTCCATCCCACTTTTCATGATGGTAGAGCACATATTTAGCAATTGGTGTTAAAATTTTAGAACTGCTTAAAGCTTTATTGCCCCAGACAGGGTGTTTTTTTATTAAATCAAATTCCTTATCAGTTAATCTTTCTTTTTTATTTAAAATATTGATTGGAACCAGCAATTTACCTATATCGTGAACCAGCCCTGCCCAATAGGTATCTCTTATCATCTTTTGAGAGAGATTCATTTCTTTAGCTATTGCTGAAGCTAATTTTGCTACATTTTCTGAATGCCCCTTAGTATAAAGATCATACATTTCCATAATTTTAATAATTGAAGTTATTAATTCCTTAGTAAAGTTGGTCTGTAAATCATCAAATCTTTTAAAGGCGAAAAAGGAAGAGGCCAAAGTTGAAAAAGATTCTAAAACTTTTTTAGATATATCACTGAATTTTTTGCTGCTGTTTGCATTAATATCAAGACCTATGCGGCCTACGGTCTGTTCATCTATTATGATATTAATATATAAAGATTCTTTGATCGGTTTTAAGGCTTCTAAAATATCTTTCTTGTTTCTTTCAATCTGATCTATATCAAAAAAATAGTCGTTGGTGTTATTAACAATTTTACTTTTTCTATTAAAAAGCAGCTTTTCATCAAATTTTAGTTTTTCTAAAATTTTAATGTCATGTCCAACCGCATCTACAAATTTGCACTGCTTTTCTTCATTTATTATACATATTTGCCCATAGTCAGCTTCTGGCATTATTTCTACAGCATGCTTTAATAAATCAGCAAAAAATTCCTTTTCACTCAGTAATGTTTTGTCTTCCATATTAGAGACCAACTTAATCATATTAACAAATCTCTGATTGAGTAAATTAACTTCTTCAAAAGACTGCTCTAATTCCTCATTCATGGCCATAACTTCTTGATTATAAGCTGTTAGCTGTTCGTTCGAAGCAGATAGTTCTTCTTTTTGTTCTCTAATTTTTTTTTCGCTTGCTTTTAGTTCCTCATATGATTTTTCTAATAAACTGTTTACTTCCTGCTGCTCCATCTTTTCAACGGTCAAATCTGAAATCATTTCGATTATATCAATTAAGAATTTCATTTTAGCTTTAACTTCCGTTTCTGATACAACAGGCACTTTTTTAACTGCTAAAATATATAAGTTTTCATTAAAATCATATTGTTCTGCCTGTTTTTCAAAAAAATCCAATGAGGGTTCTTCAAAGAAAAACTGTCCTGTAAAAAGATTAGCAAAATGTTCCCCTTTTATAATAATTGGAACAACAACATCAACCAAACCATTTAAACACTTATAAGCATAATAATCTTCCCCTTTGGACACCTTATTCGCTAAGACAGTATCACTTTTTTTGCAATTTTTTGCTGTACATTTATTGACTCGATGAAAATCAGTACAGACTTCTCTCCAACCTGATTTAGATAAAATATTACCTTCAAGATCAACAATTGCAGTTACATAACCTGTTGCTTGATTAAAACCTTCGAGCAATTCATTAAGCCTATCATAATCAAAATAATCACTGATTTTCATATCCATTTTAACCACCAACTTTCAATATAGTTATCCTCTATACTAAACAATTCATAATATTATCAAGTAACTTCTAGAACTACCTCTGCGGCACTCTCTAATAAGTCATCAAATAGTCTTTCTAAATCTATCACTATTACCAAGTTCTCTTTTAAGGTCAATACTCCTTTAATAAATGTCCTATCTACTTTTTGTGAAGCCTTCAAAATATCGGCATTATTAATTTTATCAACTTTAACTATTTCTGAAATTTGATCTACTAATAAACCAACTAAATTTTTTTGAATAGAAACTATTATCACCTTATTTTTATCTTTATTACTGCTTAAATTTATTTTTGTCCCCAAATTAACTAATGGTATTATTTATTCTCTTAATTTTATTATTCCACCTGTAATTAGAATAAATCATTTTCAAACTTTTTCTCCAATTCTGTTAGAGGTCTATATTGCTTATACTAATCCATCTATTTTATTTCTAGCTTTATTGAAATCTAATTTATCATCTATTGAGCGTAATTCTATTTCAACATCATTTTCTTTAGCTCTTTGAATTCCTTCTCTCATATCAGAAGAGAATCCATTGTCAGTATAAACTGCACACAAGTCAGCTTTTTGATACCAACTGATTCCTGCTTCTATCCCAACTTCTCGTTCTTTTGGTATATTATAATCTAATACTTGAGTATAGAGCAAATGCCTTGCAAAAGGTGCTTCGCCTCTTAGAAGACTATCAAGTAGAGCTAATTTAGCGTATCTTATGTTCTCTTTACTCTCACCTTTATACGGTGTTAATATAATTACATTCTTCAGATTCATCACCTTCTATTATTTAAGTATTTAATTGTTATCTATCAAATTAATTCATAAAATACGATAAATCTCTTTCAAAAATGTTTTATTTGTGATCTCCACTTTTTAGTTTAACATGATATTAATTTTTTTGTAATTAATTACACTCTCAGCCTATTTTATTAACCTTCAATCCAAATCTATTTCCAAATTAAGATCTTTAAATAATTTTTCTGTATCAATTACTATTACTAATTTCTTGTTAAGTGTTAAAACACCTTCAATAAATGCTCTATCCACTTTTTGAGAGGTTTTTAAAGTATTTGCTTTATTAATTTTATCAACTTTCACAATTTCCGAAATTTGATCTACTAATAAACCAACTATAACTCCCTGAATAGAAACTATTATGACTTTGTTTTTATCTTTTTTACTTTCTAAATTCATTTTTTTAGCCAGATCAACTATCGGAATTATTTCATCTCTGACTTTAATTATTCCCTTTATATAATCTGGAGAGTCTGGAACCAGAGTTATCTCATTAATCTCTATAATTTCTCTGCTCTGATCTAAGTCTATCGCAAATTCCTGCTCTAAAATCTTAAATATTAAATATTCATTAGTCTTTTCTTTAGAAACCATAATCTAAATCGCCTCTTTTCTGGATGAAATTAGTCTTTTTAAATCTATAATCGGTATTACCTCACTGCCTTCAGTGTAGATTCCTTTTATAAATTCTGAATTCATCTCATTTTTGTTTTCAGTTTCTATATCTTCACTACTAAATGTTAATATCCCTTGCATTTGATCGACCATAAATCCAGAAACTATCCCTGCTATATTAGTTATTATTATTCTTTTATCTTCTTCATTATAAATTGCATCATTATCAATTCCTAAAATATCTTTAAAATCTAGAACTGTAATAACTCCTCCTCTAAGATTAATTACTCCTTTCACATATTTAGGAGTATGAGGAACTCTAGTTATTTCAGGAGGCAGCAAAATCTCTTTCCCTTCCTTTAATTCAATCCCATATCTTTCCTGACCTAAACTAAAAGTTATATACTGTTTTTTGGCAAAATTATTATCTGTTTCAGACACTTTAGTTACCTCCTTTTTTTATGCTATATCCCTGACATCCATGATTAAAGCAATCTCTCCATCACCAATTATTGTTGCTCCAGCAATGTTTTTGGTGCTGCTTAGAAGATCTCCTAATGATTTGACTACTATATCCTGCTGGTTTAGTAGTTCATCTACTCTAAGGGCAGCACTTTTCTTCCCTGAATTAACGATAACTACTTCTATCTCTGAGTCTGAACTCTCATTTTCTTGCTTTTTGAAATCAAGAAAATCGTAACTATCAATTAGAGGAATAGTATTCTCGCGGTAGTTTATCACATCTTTGTTTTTTACTTTTTTTATTTCAGAGTTTGATATTCTTTTTGTTTCACTTACCATTTCAAGTGGAATCGCAAATAAGTCGCCGTCAATTTTAACCATTAGAGCCTCAGTTATAGCAAACTTAAGCGGTATTGTGATCACTATTTTAAAATTTTGATTCTCACTCAATTCCAAATAAAGTTTTCCATTAAGCCTTTCAATAATTTCTTTTGCTTTTTTGATTTCTGTTATCTTTTTATCTATATCATCTAATAATTTTTCAGCAGAAATATTATCTTTCAACAACAGATTGTATTTTTCTTCTATACTCATCTTCTTTAATTCTTCTTTAGAAACAAAATTATTTATTACTATTTTTTCTTCCAGCTCGTCTAGGTTAATCTGCTTACCATCATCTTCAAATTCTATTATAACTTCATTACCTGTTTTATGAGCTCTAACAGAAACTTTTCCCTTTCTATCTTTGCCCATATTTTTTCTTATCTCTTCTTTTTCAATATTATTAGTCAGGCTTTTTAGTAAATTAGTCAGTGGGTCAGCCAGTTTATTTATCATAGCTCTATCAACTTTAATCTCCTGACCTTCAAGCACAAGATTAATTTCTTTCTCATTATTTTCTATAATCTCATCGAACTCTTGAAAGATGTTTGTAAGTGAGACCATTCTTACTTTCATAACTTTATCATGTAATTCAGCTGTTATTCTATCCAGCTGAGATAAAACATCTTTACCTTCTTCTCTAAAAGTTTCTAAAGTTTCAAGTCTTGATTTATTGATTAATAATTCTCCGACTAAATCCATTATTTGATCAAGGTTTTCTAAATCTAAGTCATTTTTCTTATTCATTTTATTACCTCCATCTAAGTGCAGTTTAAATTAGAGAAAAAGAAGGGCTAATACAAACTATCTTGCATTAACCCCCTTTTTTAAGGATAATTTGTAATTATTATAAGTTGAACTTGTTTACAGCTTCTGTTAAATTATTGGCCATATTTGCTAAATCTTCAGCTGCACTTACTATTTCTTCAGTTGAGGCAGACTGTTCTTCACTGGCTGCAGCTACTTCTTCCGAGTTGCTGGCTGCTTCCTGACTTACTGAAGCTATTTCTTTAACACTGGCATCAACTTTATTGCTATTTTCATCTACTATATCTGCTTTATTACTAATTTCTTCAATTAGCTTTCTTAAAGTTTCAGCTGCATTATTAATTTTCTTAAATGATTCTCCTGTAGTATCAATAGCATTAACACTGTCATTAACCACTTCTTCTGTATTATCCATTTTGCTGACAGCACTGCCTACTCCACTTTGAATATCTTTTACAAGACTTCCAATTTGAGTTGTTGCTTCTTCTGATTCTTCTGCTAATTGCCTAATTTCATCTGCTACTACAGAGAATCCTCTACCTGCTTCACCTGCTCTGGCTGCTTCTATTGCTGCATTTAATGCCAACAGATTTGTCTGAGCCGCTATGTCATTAATTAGATTTACAATTTCTCCAATTTTATTTGATAAATCTCCCAATTCATTAATAGTGTTTGAAACTTCAGTAGAATTATTTTTAACACTTTTGATCTTTTCTACTGATTCTTTAATAGAATTATTTCCTTCATTAATATTATTCATTACATTATCTGCCTGCTGATCCATTTCATCAGAGTTTTTCTTAACATCCTGAATCTGCATAATCAGTTCTTCAATATTACTGCTGGTTTCTTCAACCTGTGCTGATTGTTCTTCTGCACCAGAAGCGACCTGCTGGATAGAATCTCCTACCTGAGAAGCTGCTGTAGCTACTTCTTCGCCTGAAGCAGTTAACTCCTCACTTGATGCTGATAAATTTTCCGCTATATCTGATACACTTTTAATAACATTTCTTAACTGATCCTGCATTGTATTTAAAGCTGTCGCTAAGGTTCCTATCTCATCATTACTATCAACATCAATTTTATCTGCAGCTAGATTACCATCAGCAATTTCTTTAGCAAAAGCAACACCTAAATTAACTGGTTTAGTTATACTTCTTGTAATGAAAAAGGCTAGGGCAATACCAATTAATAAAGCAATGGCTAGAGCTATGATAAGATTTCTAATCGCTGCTTCTTGAGCTTGACTCATTTTTTCTAATTGTAAATCCTGTAAATTATTCGCCCGAAGAATAAACTCTTCTGCTTTTTCTTCCATTAAAGCTTTATTTTCATCTTTTACAAGTTCTATATTATGTATTTCTCTAAATACCTGTTCTGTATTCTCTAATTGAGATATGATATTTGCTGCTGCTTCTATATCCTGTTCTTCATTAAAAGAATCTCTCAATTCAACAGCAGTACTTTTTGCTGTTTCAAAGGCAGCTAAAGTACTCTCCGCATATTGATTCTGCATTTCAGCATCTGCAAGATTTATTATATAATTTCTTTCCTGAATTCCAATCTCATTAATATTTTCTATTAGGTGCTGTGCCATTAGTACTGTATTAATTTTTCCTTCTATATCATCTATATCTACATTAGTGTTCAAAGTTGAGTTAAATCTATTTAATAAATCATTAAATTCCTCTGTTTGAGCCTCTTCCAGAGCTTCTATCTGATTTATTAAATTTCCTTCTGTACCTGTAAATTCAGATCTTAAGTCATTCTGCTAAAAAAGTGAATTCGCATAATTATTTGCAGCATTTTTATATTCATCTGCTATTGACTGCATCTCATTAATTCTTTCCTTATCAGCAGGATCATTCATTATAGCCTTAGTTTCTTCTCCTTTTGCCTTCATAGTTTCAATCATTGAATTAATATTATCAATATATATCTGCTCTTCATTAAGCATAAAGTTTTTTTCATTCTGCCTGATTTCTAAAGTAGTTTCCGAAAACCCAGCTGCATCCATTGCAATTGTTGAATTATGATCTACATTATTTAAACCACTGTATCCCATAAATGACATAACTGCTGCTATAATTAATAGTAATGCAAATCCCCCACCAATTTTCACACCTAAATTCAAATTTTTAAACATTAATAAATCATCTCCTTTTATATTTTTTAACACTTTAGAAATTACAACTTTTAATAAAAATTAATTTGTAGCTAAGACTAATTCCACTTCCTTTTTCTTCTCATTTTTAAAAGCATTTTAACATCCCCTTGTTTTAATATTATTGATAATAGTTATTATTATTGACAAAATTTTCTGTTAATTATAAAAAATTAATATTATTCTATTGTAATAATATTTTTACCTTTCTTCTTACTTTCATACATACTGTTATCAGCTCTTCTTGTTAGATCTCCTATTGTATCATTTTTTCTAATTTTAGTAGCACCAAAAGACATTGTTACATTTAATTTTTCTTGGTTGTGATTAATAAAAGATTCATTAATTAATAATTTTAATCTCTTCAATAATTCTTTTAGTTGGTTATTGTTTTTAATATCAAAGAGTATTAATGCAAACTCATCTCCCCCCCATCTAAAAGCCTTATCAGCATCTCTAAGATTGCTCTTTAGTGTTTTAGCTATCATTGATAAAATCTTATCTCCAACTAGATGACCATAATCATCATTAATATGTTTAAAATCATCAATATCCAAAAAACAAAATGCTATATGATCTTTATTTACATCCTCTCTTGCAATTATTTCAGCTAAAATTTCTTCTAAATATTTTCTGTTATTAATTTCAGTTAATTCATCTCTAAAATTGTCTTTTTTAAGTTCGTTAATTTTATCTTCTAAAGATTTTATCTTTGTGTTTTTAAAAAATAATTCTACTGCTCCAATTATTTCATCCTTTTCATTTTCTAAAGGAACAGTTCTAATTGTTACTGGAACACGCTGCCCTTCTTTGTGATGCAGATATACATTTGCTTCTCTTTTTGCTCCATCACTAATTGTGGCGTGTAGGGGACAGCCATTATGACAAAGTTTTAAACCTTCATCGTCTATATGCTGGAGGATATTGTCATAACAATGTTTCCCGATAACTTCTTTTTTTGAAAAACCTGTAATTTTTTCAGCCTCTTTATTCCAGTATTTTATTTTCCTATTTTTATCTACATAATATACTCCTCCATATATATTATCTAAAATATCATCTAATTCTATTTCCATCTATCATCACCTCCTATTGTGTTATTTAATTATCTAAAACATTTAACAATGCATCCGCCACCACAGGTGCAAATTGAGTCCCTTTATTATCTTTAATTTCCGCTAAAGCATGGTTATAACTTAAGGGCTCACGATAAGTTCTTTTAGAATTCATGGCATCCCAAGCGTCTGCCGCACAAAGAATTTGTGATTCAATCGGAATATTATTCTTTTTCAAACCATCAGGATAACCATTACCATCCCATCTTTCATGATGATGCCGTACATATTTGGCTATATGTTGTAATGACTTTGAACTTTCTAAAACATTACTTCCAAAAACAGGGTGTTCTTTAATTACTTCATATTCACTATCAGTTAACTTACCTTTTTTATTAAGCACTTCTAAAGGAATAAGCATTTTACCAATATCGTGTACTAAGCCCGCCCAATAAATATCATCAATTCTTTTCTGTTCAAGTTCCATTTCTTCTGCAATTTCTTCTGCAAGGTTGGCCACATTTTCAGAATGACCTTTTGTATATAAGTCATACATTTCTAGCATTTTAATTGTCGAAGAGATTATTTCTTTAGTAAAATTATTTTGTAAAGAATTATATTCTTTCATCTTATAAAATGAAGAAGCAATATTATAAAAAGCAGAAAATATCTTTTTAGAACTATTAGTAAATTTTTTATTACTGCTGTTTTTAATATCTAAACTTACTCCTGCCTTTTCTTCTCCATTAATGACTAGATTAAAAAACATAATTTCTTGATGTTTATTTAAACTGATCTTATTTAATTTTTTAAACTCATCACTGCTCATATGCTTTTTGTTTTTTTTCTTAATATTTTCAATATCAACAATATCTATTAAAGAATCTTGACTATAAAAAGATTGATTGGGAATTATTCTTTCCTGTAATGATTTCAAATCATAACCTATACAGTCTATAAAATTAACATACTGATCACCAAAAGTATAGACACTGCCAAAATCGGCTTCTGGAATAATTTCTACTGCCTGCTGTAATATTTTACTCAAAAATTCAGCTTCAGAGATTGTATTTAAATTTTCTATATCAGAGACTAAAGAAATCATCTTTTCAAAACGATTATTAAGATCTTCAATCTCTTTAAAAGATTCTTCAATTTCCTCGTTCATTGCTGTAACTTCTTCATTATAAGCTTTTAGCTGCTGATTGTAAGCTGAAAGTTCTTCTTTTTTCTTTTCTAAACTTTTTTCATACTGCTTTTTTTCGCTGACATCAAAGACAAAACCTTCAATGATAAAATTACCATCTTCTTTTCTTTCAATAATTTTAGCACTCATATTGAGCCATATTGTTTCATTGTTTTTCTTCCTTGCTTTAAATTCAAAGTTCTTAACTTCCTCATTTTTATTTAATTGAACTAGAAATTTTTCTCTTTTTTGAGGATTACAATAAAAATCTTTTCCTAAATCACTGTAATGATTTACTGCTTCTTGAACACTATTAAAGCCACCGAGTTCTACCATTTTTTTATTTACCTGTAATACCTGCCCATTAGAACTTGTTTTGATTATTCCAATTGGTGCCTCATTATAGAGTTCAAAATACTTTTTTTGACTATTATTTATAACTTCTTTATATAAATTTTCTTTTTTTTGATACTGTTGTATATTTTCAAGCCAGCTTTTAATTTCATATTCCCCTACTTTATTATGCCTATATCCTTCTGGGTTAATATAATAAGGGTTTTCATACAATCTTCCCTTCCAGACTATATAATCATGTAGTTCAACGGCAGCTTTAATAATTTCTTTGTCGAATTTATTAATACTATATCTACAAAGTGCATTAACGGGATATTTTTCAAAAATTTTATCATGAAGCTCCCATTCATATTTAATTATTTCCTCTTTACCGCCTTTAAAATCTATAACCCCCTTTAATTCTCCAGTTATACTTAAACCAGTATATCCTTCTTTAATAGATGATTTTACTTTTTCCTCCAGCAAAGAAATCATATTATCAGAACTGAAATTAACTGGATTTCCATATAAATCTTCGACATCAAAAACCTGAAGTTGTCCACTCTTTAAAAAATTATCAATATTACCCATTGAGTTATTTAATTCATTTAATATTATTTCTTGATTATCTTCTGAATCAATATAAAGACATCTTTCATTATTTTTTAAACTTCTTTTTATAAAAGAATATGCAGCTGGTAAAACCTCTTCATCTTTTTCATAAAATAATACAGCATGATCTCCTAAGGATATTAAATTTATATTCTCTGTCTTTTTAAAATTAGAAGTCATAAATTAACACCTCTTTTCTAAATTTCAATAAATCAAATAACAAATTACTAAATATTTTTAAATATGGCTTTAAGAACAAAATGGCCTGACGGCCACCCTACTATAGAAGTTAATTAATATTTCTTTAGTAGGGTTTTATCTTTCAAATGTATATTTAAACTTCATTTC